>JAYUPT010000277.1:0-6389 GCA_043759965.1 Aestuariivirga sp.
GTTGACCCATTCCCCATCTATGCCAGACTCCGGCGTGAAGCACCGATAGCTTATGTGCCTTCCGCGAATGTCTGGTTCGCAACCCGCTGGGACGACGTGGACACCGTCACCAAATCGCCGGATCTGTTCACATCGGAGGCACCAACCTCACCTGTAGAACTATCATTTGGCAAGCCCACAATATTGACCTCCGAAGGCGAGACGCACAAAATGTTGCGTGAAGGGGTTGAACCGCATTATCGGCCGCGAAAAGTTGCTGAATACATTGAAGCTTTGGTGCGGCCAATCGCCGAACAATATCTCACTCAATTTAAAAATAGGGGTGAGGCCGAGTTAATGGCCGAATATTTTGAACCGATATCAGTTCTTAGTCTTGCGCGTTCTTTTGGTTTGGGTGATGCGAATGTGCCGCAATTGCGAAACTGGTTCCATGGCTTGTCGCAAGGTGCAATCAATTATGAGCGTGATGCAGAACGCCAAAAAATATCAGATAAAACCTGTGCTGAAATTGACACTGCAATTTTGCCAATTTTACAAAGGCTGCGCGACCATCCTGATAAGTCACCACTCTCACATATGTTGCATAACGGTATGCCGGAAGGCCAAAGCCGCGAAGCTGGTTTCATATTGCCTTCAGTTAAAGTAACGCTGCTAGGTGGAATGCAGGAGCCTGGCCATGGAGCAGGCACGGTCCTCACAGGACTTTTGCAGAATCCAAATCAACTTGATGCGGTATTGCAAAACCAAAATGACCACCTGCCGCAAGCTGTTGATGAGGGGCTGCGATGGGTGGCCCCCATAGGCACGCAAATGCGGCTTGCCAAAATCGATGTTGAACTCGGCGGTGTTACTATTCCAGCTGGCGCTCCCGTCGCAGCTATATTGGCATCCGCCAATCGCGATGAAGGTCGCTTTGAAGACCCTGACATCTTCAACATTTTCCGCAAAAAATCTAATCACGCATCTTTTGGTTTTGGCAATCATTTTTGCGCTGGAAAATGGTTCGCTAAATCGCAAATAGAAATTGCACTGCGCGTTTTGTTTGAGAACCTTCCAAATCTGAAATTGAATGCCGAAAATCCAATTGAATTTCGGGGTTGGGAGTTTCGCGCGCCGATCTCACTGCACGTCACCTTTTAAGAAAGCTTATAATGTCACAACTCGAAATCAATCGTCTTCGTGCTTTGGTGGTCTCACCACAAAAACTGTTCATCAATAGTAAATTTCAAAATGCTCAAGATGGGGTCACGTTGGATGTGAGCTCTCCAATCGATGGCAAAGTGTTTTCAACCATTTCCGCAGCGACTGTCGCTGATGTTAATTTTGCTGTGAATGCTGCACGCGCAAGCTTTGAAAGTGGCAAATGGTCAAGGGCAGCACCTGCGACTCGCAAAAAGGTGATGCACAGAATTGCCGACCTCATAGAAAAGCACGCACTGGAACTTGCTGTGCTTGGCGTGCGAGATAATGGCACTGAAATTTCCATGGCGATCAAAGCCGAACCAGGAAGTGCTGCTGGCACATTTCGCTATTATGCCGAAGCCATCGATAAGGTTTACGGTGAGATTGCTCCGACCGCAAATAACATTCTCGGCCTCATCCACCGAGAGCCCGTGGGCGTTATTGGTATAATAGTTCCATGGAACTTCCCCATGATGATTGGCTGCTGGAAAATAGCGCCCGCCTTGGCCGCAGGCAATAGCGTGGTTTTAAAGCCTGCCGAAGTGGCGTCACTCTCACTTTTAAGATTGGCAGAAATTTGCGCTGAAGCAGGTTTGCCTGAAGGTGTTCTAAATGTGGTCACAGGCAAGGGCAGCGTGGTGGGTGAAGCTATTGGGCTGCACAATGATGTGGATGTGCTGGCCTTCACTGGTTCTGGCATGGTGGGCCGTAAACTGTTGGAATACTCTGCTCGATCAAATTTGAAGCGCTGCTATTTAGAACTTGGTGGAAAATCCCCAAATATCATATTTGCCGATGCACCCAATCTTGATGCCGCAGCAAAAACCTCCGCATACGGAATATTCCGCAATTCAGGCCAAGTGTGTGTTGCGGGTTCGCGATTGCTTGTGGAAGACTCCATTCATGATGAATTTGTGGAAAAAGTTGTAAGCATAGCCAGTAGAATTAGAGTTGGAGATCCACTTGATTTAACCACCGAGGCTGGCGCCATAACCAGTTTTGATCAGTTGCAAAAGGATCTGGCATTTGTCGATCGAGCGAAATCCGAAGGTGGAAAAATCAAAACTGGCGGCACGCGCATTTTGGAAAACACAGGCGGCTATTATATGGCGCCAACTGTTGTTTCCAACGTCACACCTGAAATGAATTTGGCAAAGGAAGAAGTATTCGGTCCAGTCCTCGGTGTAATAAAATTTAAGGATGAGGCCGAAGCAATTCACATAGCCAATGACTCCGTTTTTGGTTTGGCCTCAGCGGTCTGGACTTCAAATCTTTCGAAAGCGCACCGCATGGTGCGTGAAATTAAAGCCGGTGTTGTCCATGTGAACACATATGGCGGTGCTGATAACACGGTGCCGCTCGGCGGTGTAAAACAAAGCGGCAATGGTCATGATAAATCTCTCCATGCGCTGGATAAATATTCTGATCTTAAAACGGCGTGGATTCAACTTTAGCGTTTCTGCTCCAGAAACTGCACCATCCATTGTGCAAAGCTTGCAGTGTCGGCGGGAGTAGTCGTGCTACGCAAAGCAGCAGCAGCTATATCGCGCCCAATATAAGTTTTTAAATCATGCGTGAGTTCGGTGAAAAACTTCAAATCCATTTCAGGATGATATTGTGTTGTCATAATGTGATAGCCAACGCGAAATGATCCAATCGGACATAATGCGCTTCCGCCTAGAACTTCAGCGCCTGCTGGCAAGTTTGTCACCTGCTCATTATGTGCCGCATAAAGATTGATGATTTTTTTATCCGGCAACATCCAATTTTGATGAACTTCAAACTGCGTGGCAACCAAACCCCAGCCCCACCCACCAGGGTTTTTGTCAACGTGCCCACCCAAAGCTTTGGCTATGGCTTGATGGCCAAAACAAATGCCAACGGTTGCAATGGCCTTTCGGTTAAGCTCACGAATAAAATCAAACAATGTCTCAATCCATGGCTCTTGGCCATTAGCAGAAGCGGGGCTGCCGCCAATCACATAACCATCAAAATCTGAAACTGCCTTTGGGAACTCGCCATCAACCACCTGCACTGGTGTGAACTTCCAATCAGGCCGTAATGGCTGCAACAGAGTGGTGAATTTGTCGCCATCCGAGGGTCGAGCCTTGGCAAAATCAGATCGGTCCGTATTCGTCACTAAGATTCCGATGTGCATAAGCCTCAACTCCTTGATTGGATAATTAACATGTGTATCATCACCAAGCAATTGCAAAGGAATAATTGTGATGACGATTTGGACGCCCAATGATGATGGTCATGCGGATCTCTCCTTACATGACAGTTTCGTAAATGGTTTGCCGCTCAACACTTTTTCTCGTTTGCGCCGCGAAGACCCCGTGTCATGGTGTGATTATGCGGATGGCAAAGGCTTTTGGTCGATCACGCGGCATGAAGATATTGCGGCTTTAAACCGAGACAGCGCTTGGATGAGTTCAGCGCGCGGCATTCGCATGGAAGATCAAACTTACGAAGAATATCTGGCCCGTCGCACCTTTCAGGAAACGGACGCACCTGACCATACGCGGGTGCGAAGGTTGGTTTCCAAAGCTTTTTCGCAGCCCGTGGTCATTCAATTTGAAAATCAAATACGCGCACTGTGTGTGGAAATTTTGGATAAGGCCTTCGAGCAAAAAGAATTTGATGCTGTGCAAACTATTGCCCGGCAATTGCCTATGCGTATGTTGGGCCAGATCATGGGAACCCCTGATGAAGATTTGAACTGGCTCGTAGAAAAAGGCGACGCGCTTATGGCCAATAGCGATAGCGATTTCACCAGCACCGTTGTCGATAAAATGGATACTGATGCATATCGTTTCATGCCTTTTCGCTCTCCAGCAGGCGCTGAGCTTTTTGACTATGCCGAGCGCATGATGGCTGATCGCAAAAGGCGCGGCGACGAAAGCGGCATTTTGCAGATGATGTTGCAACCGGATGCTGAAGGCAATGTGATTTCTGAATCTGAATTCAAAAATTTCTTCTGCCTTTTGGTGGCGGCGGGAAATGACACCACGCGTTATTCAATTGCAGCGGGCATCCATGCACTTGCCAATCAACCGGGTTTGCTGCAAAATTTGCAAAATGGAGATGATGCTGTGTGGGGCACATTGCCCGACGAAGTGATCCGCTGGGCTTCGCCTGCAACTTATTTCCGCCGCACCGCCACGCGTGATGGCGAGATGCATGGAAAGACAATTCACGAAGGCGATAAAGTGTTGTTCTGGTTTGCCTCAGGCAATCGTGACGAGAACGCCTTCAACAATCCTAACATCGTGGATTTCGGGCGCACTCCAAATCGCCATTTGGCTTTTGGGCAGGGCGGTGCCCATGTCTGTTTGGGCATGTGGTTGGCCAAGCTTGAAGTGCGCGTCGTATTCCAAGAAATTGCTAAGCGCCTGCGCGCAATCGAGCAAGTAGGTGCCCACGCTTATGTTAGATCAAATTTTGTGGGCGGCATAAAGCGCTTGCCCATTCGTGTCACATTGAATTGAGGAATTTAGAATGGCCCGACAACGCTTGCGACTTTTATTTTGTGATCACTTAAACATAGCGCGTGGCAAATATCTGCCTGCCGATAAAATGAAAGCTGATGGCGCTTCGCGTTTTGCGCAAGCAACCTATGGCGTACATTTTGATCGTGACCTTCTGCCAGCACCCGGCTGCCGTATGATGGAGGGCGCTCCTGATATGCAGGCCGTTTATCGCAAGGCAGAAATTCGCAGTGGCTGGGAGCCTGATACAAAAGTTGTGGTGGGTGACTTGCAGCAATGGGATGGCTCCGAGCTTCCCATGTGTGGCCGCACCGCGTTAAAACGCGCCGTGGCAGATTGGGCAAAGCTTGGCTTGAAAGCCAAAGTGGGCATGGAGATTGAAGCTTATGCGTTTCAACGCGAAGCCGATGGCAGCTTGAAACCTTACGACACGCCGCACTCTTATGTTTACAGCACCGGCATGTTTGCTGATCCGCGCGGCTTTAGTGATGCAATTTGGGCGGCATCGGAAAAGGTGGGTTTCAAGTTGGAATCGATGACAACTGAATATGACACCCCACAGTTTGAGTTCACGTTGCAATATGATGATGCAGTGAAAGCGGTTGATGATCATTTCCTGTTCCGCCTGATGGCTCGTGAAATTGCTGCCAAACATGGCATCGTGCTCACCTGCTTGCCCAAGCCTTTCCTCAATAAGGGCGGCAGTGGCACGCATGTGAATTTCAGTTTCCTTGACAAGAAAAACAAAAACGCAATTGGCAATCCTGGCGAAGAAGCGCAGATGACCAAGTTGGCCAAAGGTTGTGTGGCGGGCTTGATGCACCATCATCGTGGGCTGGCCGGATTGATTGCCCCCATCGTGAATTCATATGATCGCCTGAAGCCCGCCAGCATGTCCGGCTATTGGTGCAATTGGGGTGGCGACCATCGCGGAGTAACAACGCGCGTGTCTGCAGAAGGCGGGGCAAAGGCCCGCATCGAACATCGCATGGGTGATGGCGCAGCAAATCCATATGTTCTTGTGGCCACGGTTTTGCAAGCAGCACGCTTGGGATTCATCAATGATTATACATTGCCACCGCGTGAAACGGGTGATTGCTTTGAACACAGCAGTGCCACATCAGCTGCACCCGATAATTTGAGCCAAGCCCTTGATGAGCTTGAAGCCGACAAGGTTTTGGCGGAGGCAGTTGGCACTGTTTTGGTTGATAATCACGTCTTTATGAAGCGCGCCGAAGTGGAAAAAACCGCCCAATTGGTCGGCGATGCGCTGCGGGATTTCTACATTAACTACATATAGTGGTAGTCAAAACGCAATTATTTACTAAAAATTCAGTTGCAAATGTGCCCGTATTTCAACTAGTCATGGAGATCATTGGCTGGATTGTATATAGGCTGAAGCATCTTCAGCTAAATGAACTATATGGGCATACATGGTCACGTTAAGAGAAATAGCAAAAGCGGTTGGTGTATCGAGCGCCACAGTTTCGCGCGTTTTGAATTTTGATTCAACGCTATCAGTAACCGCTGAAACGCGCCGCAACATCATCGAAAAAGCCGAAGCACTGAATTATGAAACGCCGCGAAACCGCACCCGCAAAGCCAAGAATAATGTGGAAAAAATTGCGTTGGTTCATTTTCTCAGCCCAGACCAAGAACTTGTTGATCCTTATTATGTTGGTTTGCGGCTTGGCGTTGAGCGCCGTTGCCAGAGCC
>JAYUPT010000278.1:0-6384 GCA_043759965.1 Aestuariivirga sp.
CAAGACCGCGCCACTAAAACGCGCCGTCTCATCACCATCGACCTCTGGGAAATTTCTCTCGTCACATTTCCAATGTTGGAAGGTGCCCGCGTGAGCGCCGTGAAATCACGAGCGCGGGAAAGAGCGGAACAACTCTTCGCACCGTAGCTCCCCTTCTCCCCTCGAGGGAGAAGGTGCCCGAAGGGCGGATGAGGGGGTGGCAGCAATTGATCTCCATGCCCACCGCCCCCTCATCCGTCTTGCGACTACGTCGCAATCCACCTTCTCCCTCGAGGGGAGAAGGTTAACCCCCTGATAGGAGCACTAATATCTATGGATACTCTCGAAACCAAAATTGCCACTGCAACTTCAAACTATGACGACGTTCTCAACGCCTTTGAAGCCTTCAAAGATGCCAATGACGAACGGCTGGAACAAATTGAAAAACGCATGAGCGCTGATGTGGTGACGTCTGAAAAAGTGGAGCGCATCAACAAAGTTCTCGATGAACTCACCTTGAAATCGCGCCGATCGCCTATCGGTGCTAATGCGAAATCTGAACCCACCGAACACAAACGCGCCTTTGATAGCTATGTGCGCAAAGGTGAATCCCAAGGCCTGTTTGGCATTGAAGCCAAAGCCATGTCAGTTGGAACCAACGCCGATGGTGGCTATTTAGTACCATCCGAAACCGAAGCCGAAATTGGCCGCTTGCTTTCTAAAGCATCACCCATGCGCCAGATTGCCGATGTGCGCCAAGTTTCCGCTTCGCTTTATAAAAAACCATTCAACACCAATGGTGCCGCCGCTGGTTGGGTGGGTGAAACCGCATCTCGTGTGCAAACCACCACAGCCACTTTGGCCGAATTACAATTTCCAACCATGGAACTTTATGCTCAGCCCGCCGCAACGCAAGCGCTTCTGGATGATAGTGTAGTCAATCTTGATCAATGGATTGCCCAAGAGGTGGAAACGGTTTTTGCCGAACAAGAAACTGAAGCCTTTATTGTGGGCGATGGCGTGAACAAGCCGAAGGGCTTTTTGGATTATGCCAAAGTTGCCCAAGGCTCTTGGAGCTGGGGCAACACAGGCTACATTGCTACAGGTGTTGCAGGGGCTTTTGCTGCTGCAAATCCAACCGACAAAATTGTTGATCTCATCTATTCTGTAAAAGCCGGCTACCGCCAAAACGCGCGCTTCATGCTCAATCGTTCCACGCAAGCTGTGATCCGCAAATTTAAAGATGCCCAAGGAAATTATCTTTGGCAGCCAGCCGCAACTGCTGATGGCAACGCCATGCTGCTCAATTTGCCTGTGGTAGAAAGCGAATATATGCCGGATGTGGCCACAGATTCTTATGCACTGGCGTTTGGCGATTTCAAACGCGGTTATTTGATTGTGGACCGTGTGGGCATTCGCATGTTGCGCGATCCATTCACTGCTAAGCCTTATGTATTGTTCTACACCACCAAGCGCGTGGGCGGCGGCATTCAGGATTTTGACGCGATCAAGCTGATGAAGTTTGGTGTGTCGTAAAAGCTAAAATAGCAAGGTGCTTCGAGGCTCGCAGCTTACGCTTCGAGCACCTCAGCATGAGGGTGTTTTTATACCCCTCACCCTAAGGTGCGAGCGATAGTGAGCCTCGAAGGGCTGTTCAAAGGAACCCCCAATGTCCCAAATCCTAACCACTCCGCCAACCGTGGAACCCGTAAGCTTGGCCGAAGCCAAGGCGCATTTGCGGGTGACGCATAATGATGATGACACATATATCAGTACACTGATCAATTCTGCACGAAGCACTGTGGAGCAGTTTTGTGGGGTGGCATTGCTCCAGCAAAGTTGGTCGGTGTTTTGTGATGTGTGGCCGACACAAGGCATTTTCAATTTGCCGCTTGCGCCAATCATATCAATCGCTGATCTCTTGATTTATGGCGAAGATGATGTGGCGGCCACACTTGATCCAGCCCATTATTTTGTTGATGTTGCTGCGCGGCCCAGCCGTTTGGTTTTGCGCAACGGCCGCAGTGTGCCAACTCCAGGCAGACGTGCCAATGGCATTGAAATAAAATTGGTTGCAGGCTTTGGTGCGGCAGCCAGCGCCGTGCCAAATCAAATCAAGCAAGCGCTGCTGATTATCATTGCTGATTGGTATGCCAGCCGTGGTGATGTGGATGCAGGCGCACTGCCGCTCTCGGCGCGAAGTTTGCTTGCCCTTATCGCACCATGAGGCTCACATGAATTCAGCCTTAGCCCTACAGACCGCCATGCGCGATGCTTTGCTGGCCCGTGGCTCACTTCTCGCAGTGTTAGGGGGCGCTCATATTTTCGATGAGGTGCCGCGTGGAACCAATGCGCCCTATGTATCATTTGCGAGCGTTGAAACCCGCGATTGGAGTGTGGCTGACCAAAAAGCCCACGAGCATTTTATCACGCTTGAAACCACCACCAACAGCCGCGGGCGCAGCGCTGCTCAAACTATTGCCGATGAAATTGAAGCCACACTTGATAACGCGGCGCTCACGTTGGTTGGCCACAAGCTGATCAATCTGCGCATCATATTTACCAATGTGTCACGCAACAATAAAACTGAAAATTTCGGCGTCATTCAACGCTTTCGCGCCGCCACTGAACCCCTTTAAAAGGAACACCACATGACCGCCCAAAAAGGCCGCGACATGCTGCTGAAAATTGATTCAACTGGCAGCGGCAACTTTATCACCATTGCTGGTCTGCGCAGCAACACTCTCACATTCAACACGGAAACCGTTGATTCATCGAGCCAGGATTCAACTGGCGCTTGGCGCGAATTGCTGAGTGGTGCGGGTTTAAAATCTGCCAGTTTGCGTGGGTCTGGAATTTTCAAAGATGCAACATCTGATACAACTTTGCGCACATATTTATTTAACGGCACAATAGTGGATTGGCAAATTATCATTCCAGATTTTGGCACCGTGCAAGGGCCTTTCCAAATTTCGTCACTGGATTTTGGTGCGCGCCATGATGCTGAAGTGACTTTTGATTTAGCGCTGGCTTCGGCTGGCGTTCTAACATTTACAGCACTGTGAGGTGAACCATGGTCAATCGTCATCGCGGTGAAATTGAAGCCGAATTGGGCGGGCAAACTTATACGCTCTGCCTCACACTTGGCGCACTCGCCGAAATTGAGCACGCTTATGGGGGCGAAGATCTCATCGCCATTGCCGAGCGTTTTGAAACCGGCCGCATCAAAGCCACTGATGCAATTAAAGTAATCGGCGCAGGACTTCGCGGGAGTGGCCTCACCTTTTCAAATGATGAAGTTTCCAAATTGTCAGTGAACGGTGGCGCAGCCGGGTATCTGCGCATTGTTGCTGATTTGCTGAAAGCCACCTTCACCAATGACTGAATTTCCGTGGGTGGACTTGATGCAAAAGGGGCTTGGCACATTGCGCCTGAGCCCAACAGAATTCTGGCGCAGCACACCGCGAGAAATCGCCGGAGCGTTTGGTTCCCCTCCCAAACCTATAAACGCTAAAGCGCTGCGCCAGAAACTTGATGCGATGTTAGAAAGGTGGCCCGACTAATGAACGATACATCCTTCGACTCTCTCTCGCTGCGAACTTCAGAATTGCGCAATGAGATGCAAGACCTTTCCAAACTTGCCGATAGTTTTGGCACCAAACTGGTGGGTGCATTTGCGGGTGCTATTATTCATGGGCGCAATCTTTCTGATGTGATGAAAGGGCTTGTGCTCTCGCTCAGCCAATCAGCATTATCCGCCGCCCTCAAACCACTTGGCAATTTGGTGGGCGGCATGTTTGGCAGTTTATTTGCTAATGCCAAAGGCAACGTGATGAGCGGCGGACAAATCACTCCGTTTGCTTCTGGCGGCATTGTGAACAGCCCCGTACTTTTCCCCATGCGCGGCGGCACCGGGTTGATGGGTGAAGCTGGCCCTGAAGCAATTATGCCCTTGGCGCGTGGTGCCGATGGCAAATTGGGTGTGCGCGGTGGCGGTGGCGGCACCACTGTGACGATCAATATCTCGACACCTGATGTGCAAAGCTTTCGCGCGTCGCAATTCCAAATCGCTGCCATGATGAGCCGTGCTGTTTTGCGTGGGCAAAGGAATCTCTGATGCCATTTGATAACGTAAGATTTCCAACTGCCATTTCTCGCGGGAGTTCTGGTGGCCCTGAGCGCCGCACTGATGTGGTGACCACGGCTTCTGGCCGTGAAGAGCGCAATTCCCGCTGGGCTCATTCTAAACGCCGATATGATGCGGGCTTTGGTGTTAAATCACTCGATGATATTCATGCCGTGATCGCTTTTTTTGAAGAGCGGCGCGGAAGGCTTCATGCTTTTCGCTGGAAAGACCATGCGGATTTTAAATCATGCGCGGCTTCTGCAACTCCAGCAGCAACCGATCAAGAAATTGGCATTGGTGATGGTGTGACAGCAGATTTTCAACTGGTCAAGAAATATGGAACGGGGTTGCGCAATTATGCGCGCACCATATCGGCACCAGTGTCCGCCACTGTTTTGGTTGATGTGAATGGTGTGTTGGAAAATTTCTTCACGCTCGATGCGCAAACCGGAATTTTAACTTTCACGGTTGGTCATATTCCAATTGTTGGTGCAGTGATTACGGCGGGTTTTGAATTTGATGTGCCGGTGCGATTTGACACCGATGCGATCAGCATAAATCTTGCCCATTTTGAAGCGGGAGAAATTCCACAAATTCCCATGATTGAGGTGCGGCCATGAGAGTTTTACCTGCGGGCCTGCAAAACCATCTCGATTCTGGAACTACGACACTATGCCAATGTTGGAAGTTAACACTTCGCAGTGGTGAAAAATTTGGCTTTACCGACCATGATGAACCATTGGTTTTTGATGGCACCACATTTGAAGCGCAAGCTGGATTTACCGGCAGTGAAATTGAATCTTCGATTGGCCTGAATGTCGATAATCTCGAAGCATCGGGGGCTTTGCAATCAGGCGCTTTAGATGAGTTGAGATTGAACGCTGGTGACTATGACCATGCCAAAGTTGAAATTTGGCGAGTGAATTGGCAAGATGTTGCGCAGCGCATTTTGCAGCGCCAAGGCCACCTTGGTGAAGTGACTTATGGCCAAGGCCATTTCACCGCTGAAGTGCGCGGGTTGGCGCATTTGCTCAATCAACAAAAGGGCAGGCTGTTTCAATTTTCCTGCGATGCGGATTTGGGTGATGCGCGCTGTGGTGTGAATTTAAATGCCACTGGGTTTCAAGGCATAAGCACTATTACGTCAGTTGTGAATAATAGTATTGAACTTTCAGGCCTTGGTGCCTTTGCCGATGATTGGTTTACGCGCGGGCGAGTGATGTGGAGTGGGGGTCGCCAACTAAGCATAAAGCGTCACCGTACTTTCACCAGTCAAGCGCGCATTGATTTATGGTCCGCACCAAAGTTTGCAATTTCGGTTGGAGATGTGGTGACAGTGCAAGCAGGCTGCGACAAACAATTTTCCACATGCCAATCAAAATTCTCCAACGCCATAAATTTTAGAGGCTGCCCGCATATGCCAGGCAGTGATTTTGTTTTGGGTGTGGCTAAGCACAAGGCATAAATTTTGGTACTTCCCTTCTCCCCTTGAGGGGGAAGGGGCCTGAAGGGCGGATGAGGGGGCTGTTGGCAAAGAACTCGCATCTACCACCCCCTCATCCTACGCATTTTCGAAGAAAATGCTTACCTTGCGACTTGCTTCGCTATCCACCTTCTCCCTCAAGGGGAGAAGGGAAGAAAGAAAGTAAACCTCACAATGCACCCACCCATCATCACCATTGCGCGGGGCTGGATTGGCACGCCTTATCGCCATCAGGCCAGTTTGAAACATGTGGGCAGCGATTGTTTAGGTTTAATCCGTGGTGTGTGGCGTGAGCGCTTTGGCGATGAGCCAGAATTACCGCCTGCTTATTCGCCAGATTGGGCCGAGGCTGGGCTTGAAGAAACGCTGGCCAATGCGGGCAGGCGGCATTTGATTGAAGTACCGCAATTGGTTTTCCAAGAGGGCGATGTTTTGCTTTTTCGGTGGAAGCCGCACCTGCCTGCAAAACATGCTGGCTTAGCGACAAGTCGAACTTCGATGATCCACGCGCAAGATAGTGTCGGGGTTTGCGAAGTGGCTTTGAGCAGCTGGTGGTTGCGGCGTTTGGCTTTTGTATTTCGATTTCCGGAAGGTGAAATTTAATGGCCACAGTTGTTCTGCAATATGCAGGTTCGGCACTTGGAACATTTTTAGGTGGGCCATTGGGCGGCATGCTGGGCCGCGCTGCGGGCGCCATTGCAGGCAACTTTATTGATCAAAAATTATTTGGCGATGATAATTCCCGCGAAGGCCCCCGCCTTGCCAGCTTGCGCATGATGAGCTCTGACGAAGGCGC
>JAYUPT010000279.1:0-2562 GCA_043759965.1 Aestuariivirga sp.
CGCGCTCTGCATGATTATAGCAAGCGCAAGAAAGGCGCTTTTGTTGCCGTTAACATGGCGGCGATTCCCCGAGAATTAATTGAGTCAGAATTGTTTGGCCACGAAAAAGGTTCCTTCACGGGAGCAAATTCGCGCATGGCCGGGCGTTTTGAGCAGGCTGAAGGTGGCAGTCTTTTCCTTGATGAGATTGGTGATATGCCGCTTGAGGCGCAAACGCGGCTGCTGCGGGTTTTGCAGGAAGGCGAATACACCACCGTGGGCGGCACTTCGCCAATTAAAACCAATGTGCGCATTATTGCGGCCACGCACCGCGATTTGCGCCGGCTGATCAATCAAGGCTTGTTCCGAGAGGATCTTTATTTCCGGCTCAACGTGGTGTTGCTGCGCTTGCCACCATTACGCGAACGTACCGAAGATATTTCCGATCTCGTGCGCTTCTTCCTCGAAGGCGGCACTAAACAAGGCCTGCCGCAGAAAGATATTTCGGCCGAAGCCATTGAACGTTTGAAAGCGCATCGCTGGCCAGGCAACGTGCGTGAACTTGAAAATCTGATCAAACGTTTGATGGCAATGGAGGTGAACGATGTGATCTCTGGCCTCTCAGTGGAGCGTGAACTTTCCGATCATGGCCTTGGTGAGGCACAGAGTGGTGATGAAACAGCAGCGGATAATCTACCCCTTTTTATGGAAAAATATCTCATGGGCTATTTTTCATCCTTCGGTGGCGCGATGCCGCCTGAAGGACTCTATGAAAGAGTACTGGCGCAAATGGAACCAGCTTTGCTACGCGCCAGTTTGCAGGCCACAAATGGCAATCAATTGCGTGCTGCAGATCTTCTGGGAATCAACAGAAATACACTCCGTGCAAAATTAAAAGAACGTAATATCAATGTGATGCGTGGCATTTCTTAAGTTAAATATAAAGCAATTAGGCGTAGTAAAAATATCACATTAGGTGTTGATTTCTTGCCACAGTGTCGTGCTAATCTGCACGCATGTTGAAACGAGCAGATATCCAAATTTCAAGGCGTTTGCGTGGCCTATCTGGCTGGGCCGCACTCAGCCTTGTGGTGCTCGGCACCCTAACTGGGCTCATAACGTTTTTGCTGCTCACGGGCGTAACGCCGATCAAACCAACAGAAACTGTAGTTGATAGTTTGATTTTCGCAAACACAGTTCTGGTGGTTTTGATGGCTGCTATGATTGGCGGCCAGATTTTCTATTTACTGATTGAACGCAGGCGCGGCACCGCCGGAACTGGGCTCCATATTCGGCTTATTTCGCTCTTCAGTATGGTGGCCTTAATGCCTGCAATTCTGGTGGCCGTTTTTGCAGCAGTCACACTCAATCGCGGCCTTGATGCGTGGTTTTCGGAACGCACGCGCGCAATTGTTGAATCTGCTGCTTCTGTTGCCGATGCGTATGTGCAAAACGCTTCCGAAGCAACGCGCACCGATTTGGCAAACATATCGACAGACTTGGTGCAGCAGTTACCTGCCTTTACAAACGATAGACCAATCTATTTGCAACGCGTGGCACGCCATGCCGCTATTCGAAATTTGGCAGCACTTTATATTTTCGATTCAACCACAAAGCAAATTCAAGCCAACATTACAGCTTCAGATAAAATCAAGTTTATTGCCCCTAGTGCTGAAGCAATGGCAAGTGCCGACAAGGGTGAGATTGTTTTGATGTCTCCGGGTAGGGGCGGAAATTTAGTCCGTGCACTGATAAAATTGCAAGGTTATCCATCGCAGTATTTATACGCATATCGCATTCTGTCACCTATCGTAATCGAGCAGCTTACAAAAACCCAAGATGCCAAGGCTGAATATGATAAGCTGTTGAAACAGCGTGTGGGCATTCAGCTTACTTTCGCATTGGTCTATGCGCTAGTGAGCTTGGTATTCTTGCTCGCATCAATTTGGGCCGGCATGTGGTTTTCAGACCGTTTGGTGGCACCCATTGTGCGGTTGCTAGAAGCCGCGAGAAATGTGGCGCAGGGCGATTTTAACGCGAAAGTGAATGTGATCGACGGGCCGGGCGATTTGATAACGCTGTCTGAAACTTTCAACATGATGACAGATCAAGTGCGCCTTCACCGCGATCAACTTGTAGAAACCAATGAGCAGTTGGACAATCGCCGGCGCTTCACCGAAGCCATGTTATCAGGCGTAACCGCTGGTGTAATTGGCATTGATGCCGAGCACCGCATTTCTTTGGTCAACCGCTCAGCTCTCGGTTTGTTAGAGCGCACTGAAGCACAATTGCTGGGCCATGAGTTAATTGAAGTTTTGCCAGAGATGGGTGCCATCTATGAAGCGGCTTTATCACGCCCTCAAGGCATCGCAGAAGGGCACGTTGATATGCAAGTTGCGGGGCAAGATTTAAGCTTCATCGTGCGGCTCACAACTGAGCGCACAGATGATGCCGAACATGGTTATGTGCTTACGTTTGATGACATAACACAGCTGGTTTCTGCCCAACGAAATTCAGCATGGTCAGATATTGCGCGGCGCATTGCCCATGAAATAAAAAATCCGCTCACACCCATTCAGCTTT
>JAYUPT010000280.1:0-18879 GCA_043759965.1 Aestuariivirga sp.
TCCGTAATTTACGATGCGCGAAGACGTGCCGGAGCCACCTTTGAACGCATAGCAATTCATGCCAGTGCCACCACCCACTGAGCCTTCTTCAATGGCACCACCAGTAGAACTTTCAATCGCTTGCACCGCGAAATCGACAGTGACATGCGCGCCATTGATGTCGTTCAGGTATCCATCCCAAGTTTCAGCAGCCACCGGCAAAAGCCATTGATTGGCAAGGGCCGGTTTATTCTTCACCACCCAATCAATAATGCCCCGGTGGCATGATCCGATGGCGTGGGTGTTGCTAATGAGGATTGGCAAATTGAAACCGCCGGATTCTTCAATCCAAGCCGCACCTGTCATCTCGCCATTGCCGTTAAATGAGTTGATGCCCGCCGCGCACGATACGCCCACGCCCTGTTTTCCGCGCGGTAAAATCGCTGTGACGCCGGTGCGGATGGGCCCCCGCCCCGTGTGCAAAGGGCCGTTACCCGCGATGAGAGTTATATAGCCAACTTCAACACCCGCCACATCGGTTATTGAGTTCAGCAAACCCGTTGTCCCTTCAAAGGGAATGCCCAAAGCACGGGCACGCAGTTTGCCGGATGGGGTTTTGTGGTTCATGGAAACGCAACTCCTACTAATCAAGAATTTAATGGTGCAAGGCTGCTGCTGGTTGCCATTTCAGCATAGTTTGTGAGAACGGCCTTTGCTGCAAGTTGATCGACGGCAGGCACAATGTTGACCAGATGCAAGCCAAGGCCATCCTCCAACACCACAAGACTGCGGGCGATTGTGTCGCTGCTGGATTTAAGATTGAAAACACCCAAGGCCGCACCCGCTTCAAGAATACCAACGTAGATTGTCACTTGGCGTTCAAACAGAACAATGTGGCGCGCGGCATAGCCAACATCCGTGCGGGCATAGACTCCAAGTTCGAGAAGCAACCGACACAGTTGATCGTCTTGGCCAGTAGGCAGACCATTTTCGATCATAGCCCGCAGGCGCTGGCGTGGGTCTTTAATGTGGGCAACGCTGGCTGCACGTTGCAAACAGAAGCGTTCTACGGCTTGCTTTTGCACATCATCCAGCAAGTCTTTGAGGCCTGAATAATAATAGAGCAACGCATTCGCACTCATGCCCGCTTCGTTGGCAATGCCACCCAGCGTTACGGCCTGAAGGCCGTGTTTTGCAATCATGGTTTCAGCCGCAGAGATCACCGTTAAACGGCGATGCGTTTGGTCTTTTTGGCGAGCCATTAATTTGTATCCAATTAAATTTATTGTTCACAAATGACATGCGAAGTATAATTTGTCCACAAATTAATTACTCTATTAAATATTTGAGCAATTCTTTAAATGTTAATTAATTTAATTAAATAAAAATTAAAGGGGAGAAACATGTCTGCTTCGAAAGTAAAAATGGCCAAACCTGCGGGACTCAATCGTGTCCTTGGGGCGCTTGGCACGTTATTGATCGTATTGTCGGCGGTAACACCCGCTTCATCCGTTTTCATCATTGTGCCGGGCGTTATTGCGCTTGCAGGCAGCGGCTCATTTTTAAGTTTCGTTATCGCCGCTGTGATCGGACTGTTCATGGCGTTTGTTTACGCTGAACTCTCATCGGCCTATCCCACCACGGGCGGTGAATACACAATGATTGGCCGCACGCTGGGCCGCTTCTGGGGGTTTCTCACCCTGTTTATGAATTTCATCACCCTTATACTCATCGTGGCCGTTGTAGCCCTTGGGGTGGGCACTTATCTCGGTGTTCTAATCCCCAACCTCGACCCAAAAATCATCGGAGTGGTGACAATCATTGTCTCGGCAATCGTTGCTATCCTCAAGATTAAGTTGAATGCTGTGGTGACGGGTATATTTTTAGCCATTGAACTCGTTGCGCTGCTGGTTCTCACAGTGCTGGGCTTTGCCAATATCGAGCGCCCGCTCAGCAGCCTGTTCTCCAATCCACAAATTTTGGATGCAACCACCAACAGTTTAGTGAGCGCTCCATCCGGCCTCATTTTAGCAGCAACCGCCGTGGCCTTATTCGCCTATAACGGTTACGGTTCTGCGGCGTTCTTCGGTGAAGAAACTCATGATGCCAAACGCAGCATTGGTAAAGTTGTTTTGTGGGCCTTGGTTATTACCGTGATTGCCGAACTGGTTCCGCTCACCGCCGTGTTATTGGGCGCTCCTGATCTTGCGGCCTTGATCGCTGCACCTCAAAAAATTGAATACTTTTTGGAAGCCCGTGGTGGACATACGCTAACGGTGTTCATCAGCCTTGCCATTGCGCTGGCTATTTTGAATGCGGTTATAGCCATCATTCTGCAGGCGGCGCGATTGCTGTTCAGTTCAGGGCGTGATCGCACTTGGCCTGCACCTATTAGCTCGGCACTGGCTTCGGTTCATAGCACACATCAATCACCGTGGATTGCCACTATCGTTGTAGCCGTGCTCAGTGCGGTGGCCTGTTTTATTGATTTGAACTTGCTGTTCGTAGTCACCGGAACATCACTCGTGGTGCTTTATATCTTGCTCTGTGCCGCAGTTATTGTGGGCCGTAGTAATGGCACAACCAAGGACGGTCATTACCGCATGCCGTTCTTCCCGATCCCTGCTGTCGTTGCCTTGCTGGCCTTGGTTTATATCACCTATCAAAACTTCCTCGACGAAGCTTTTGGCCGCCCAAGCCTCATTGCAACCGGGCTGATGCTGGTGGCGGGTGCGGTTTACTACGCTATCTTCCTCGCGCGCCGTGCTGAATGGAAATTGCACGGGCCAGAAGACCTCACGAATTAAAACTCTCTAAAAAACGACCCTCCTAACAAACTTAGTGACAAGGCAACTTGTCACCTTTTTTTGTTATGGGATGAGGCGTAGCGGGGGTTGTAGAAGAGTAGTGATTTGGAGCGGCATTTGCAATCTCGGAAGTTGTCTGAAACCATTCATGCGTCATTCAGGTGCAACTCAATATTTCTGTTTCAACACTAACTCAACAGGAGAAACAACATGCGTAAGACAATTTTAGCACTCACAGTTTCGGCTTCAACTGTTTTCATGTTCGGCAGCTTCAGCACCCCTGCCCTAGCGCAATATTGTGAAGGCACTGTTCATGGGCTTTCGGGCTATTATAACCCGGCAACTGGTGCAGGCTTTCTCGCCATTCGCGCCAAGCCTCGCGCTTCGTCGCAGCAACGCGGTGAATTGTTCAATGGCGATAAGGTGGAAGTTTTTCAACGCAAAGGCAATTGGTATAGAATTGCCACCGCCGATGCGCCGATGATTGAAGGCTGGGTTCATAAGCGCTGGCTATATAATGAGTGCAATTATTAGTTACGCGTTTCAAATCATGAGACGGCCCCGAAAGCCTCTGGCGGCGTAGTATGACTCAGCGCCATTGTGATAAACGAAGACACGATCAAAGCGCCTGTCACAGAACAACGCGCCGCCAAGTTTTCTAACTTCATCAGGTGTTGCAACCCAACTTGATGTTTTCAAATCGAACGGACCAAGAGTTTGCAGTTCGCGGTATTGTTGTTCATTGAGAATTTCGATGCCGATGGTCAATGCCAACTCGATAGCACTGCCATTTGGTTTGTTTTCTTTGCGAGCGTCAAGAGCAGATTTATCAAAACACAAGCTGCGCCGACCTAAAGGACTTTCGGGCGAACAGTCACAGAAAATGAATTGGTCGTTGGCCTTATCCTTGCCGATAATATCAGGTTCGCCACCCGTGCGCTCCATTTCGACGAGCACGCGGAGTTTTTCTGGGTTGGCCAAGAGTTTCGACAGAACTGAACTCCAGTCTAACCCCTTATGACGATCCATATGTTTAGTGAACCGAGCTTCGAGGTTTTTTAAAAACTCGCCGTGTTGATGTTTATCCACGCTGTTTGCTCCAACCGGTTTCCTAATTACAGGCAATAGGTATAATAAACTTGACATAGAGTATTATATTTCATACTTAGAGATTGTTAAATCATACCTAGGAACGAAAATACCATGTCATATGAAGAACGCAACGCCGTGTCTGGAATTCTTGCTGGTTTTGTCGCTTGGGCGATCATGATTTCGGTCTTGATGCAGAAATCTGCGGCTGGCCAATTTGAAGGAAGTGCCGGGCTTACTGTTTGGGCACAATCTGTATTGTGGTTGATACTCATTGGCATCGCCATTGCAATTGTAATGACGATTTTAACTAACATCACATACGCTGTAATCACAGGCGAGAAAAAACCAGATTTTCGAAGTGACGAGCGCGACACTCTGATTGGATTGCGGGGCATTCAAGCCACCCTCGTTGTGATCACGCTTGGCATTATTGTAGCAATCGTTGCCCTCGCATTTGGTGCCCCAATTCTGGTCTTCTTGAACACGATCCTTGCCGCTTGTGCGCTCAGCAGTCTTGCCGATTGTGTGACCAAGCTTATCCTCTATCGGCGAGGAGTTTGAGATTGGCCCGAGCAAGAATCACAAATCAAATTCGTAGGCTACGCTTTGATGCGAGCGAGATGACACAGAAGGATTTAGCAGAAGCAGTAGGTGTAACCCGTCAAACAATTATGGCGATTGAGAACGCCAAATATTTTCCAAGCTTGGAGCTTGCATTTCAAATCGCACAACATTTTCAAAAACCACTTGATCAGGTGTTTCAGTTCGAACACGACCCTGTCTGATCTTCAACTCTAGAAAAGGACCATCATCATGCCCCGTATTTTTGCGCGCCCCCTTTGGCTTGTCTGCATTTTGCTATTTGCTACATTTATTCCGATAATTTCAGCGGCTTTGCGGATGTATCAAATACCCACGGGCCAACTGCCACCTGATGCGATTAAATTCACGGCAGTGCCATGGTCGCTGTTTCTGCACGCTTTGGGCGGAATGCTGTTTGGTTTGCTCGGGCCACTTCAGTTTGCGGGTGCACTCAAACGCCGTTTCGGTAGGCTGCATCGTATCACTGGGCGCGTGTTTGTTGTTTCTGGTTTGATGTTGGGGTTATCGTCTTTGCGTTTGCTGTTGGAGTTTCCCGATGGTTCCACATGGGTGCTAGTTACAGCTCGCGGTGTTGCGGGGCTTGGGTTGGTGTTGGCACTCATTTTAGCGCTTGTTGCAATTATTAAGCGCGATGTGGAACGGCACCGCGCTTGGATGATCCGCGCCTATGCCATCGGTATGGGCCCTGCCACCATTTCATTTATCCAGCTGCCGATTTTCCTGATTACGGGCAAACCCGTTGAAGGCTACACCGCAGATTTCCTATTTGTAGCGTCTTGGGTGATCAATTTGCTGATCGCGGAATGGGTGATCCGTTACATAAAAACGGCTTCTAGTGTCAGAAGCTTGCAGCACATTCGAGCTCTTTAGTGTTGCAAAACACCTGTCAACGATAAATCCGCTCACGAAAAGACATGGCTAGCTTGGCAATGTCAAAACCCATCGCACGGTCAGTTACGTCATCAGGAAAACATAAAACAATCTCGTCCACGAGCGCTCTCAATTGTGGGGGTACAGGCCGTGCCGACACATTTAATGCGCACACCGCCACGGGTGCTAAGCTTGCCAAGCATTGCTCTAACAACACCGCCGCACGATCATGTTTCTGCCACGCCAGAAACACTGGAGAGGCCACATCATCTTGACCAAAGCCGCCAGACTCAGATCCTGGTAACAATGTGGGCATTGCCAGCATTCGCATTTCTTCTTCATAGCCCACAATGGCCATAGGTAAGCAACCAAGATAACTCTGCCCTCCTTCATAACCTAATAGCTTTGGCAAAAGCGAAACTGAAGAATCCTGAAGTTTAGCAGCGATGCGACCAGTTAGAACGGCAAGATTAGCATATGCACAAACAAGGCCATCTAGGGCCGCAGCCGCCTGCATGTTGTGATAGCCTCCAGTGCTCACCACTGGCTCTGCGCCAGATTGTTGGCCGGGTGGAAACACCACGGGATTGTCACTCACCGCGCATAATGACTGTTGTGCAACTTCCTGTGCCGTCTCTACAGCGCGGTGAGCTTGGCCGAGTATGCGCGGCAAAATACGAATGCTAACCGGAGCCTGATAGGGACGGCGCGGCGCGGCTCCACCTTGTGTTAGTTTGCGCAAATGTGAAAGCGCCCAAGTGTCATGCGGATTGTTCCAAAGGCCCTCGAGCTCTTCTGCAAAATGCCCATGCGGTGTATTAAATGCCTCTGCTGCCAAAGCAAAAACCTCAACAGCTAGTTGCAACCGTTCATGCGCTGATAATGCGGCATCAGCGACTAATGCTGAAGCGGCGGGTGAGCCATTGACCAACGACAGCATATCTTTTTCTGCCAGCGGCCAACTTGATGCTGTGTGCAAAAACACATGCGACAATGATAGAATTTCACCAGCGCCACCCTGCCCCCGTGCAGGCACATAAGGCATGGCTGGCCCCGATAACATATCGGCTACGGCTTGCGCCACTGTGGGAGAAACAGCTGCATGGCCTTCAATGAAATTAGCGAGCCGTGCAAATACAATGGCTCGCGTCACTCGGTCTGGCAACGCGTCACCCCAAGAGGCCGCACGATGATGTGTAGGTTGCGAAGCTTGGGATTTGCGCGCTGCCGCATCTAACCTTACATTAGCGCGCCCGCCATAGCCCGTGTTAACGCCGTAGATTGTAATGTCGGGCTGCTCGATCAGCTGCATAAAAGCTGCGCGGGCAGATGCAATTGTTTGCTCGGCCACCTTACCAAACTCAACAGCTTCCCCAGCCCAAGCAACACGCTTACAATTTTCCAGCGTTAGGTCTGCACGGCTATTAAGAGTTACAGTCATCGTTTTTGCATGCCTTGCTTTAAGGGAAAGTACCAGTCTGCAACAGTGGGGGCCGGTGGACAAGGTCGAATGGAAATTGCAAATTCAACGGCAGTAAATATTGCTTTAGCTAAAATTTTGTTTGCAATTTCGCGCTTTTTGAATGCCTAAAAATCGAGCAGTTTGCCTGAACATTAGGCATATTGGTGTTTAAGTCATCACGCAACTTCTCCTAACCCCTTGAAATCCCTATTCTGCGCATTTGGCATGATCCATGCAGTTTCGCGGTTACACATTGAGGTATCACATGAAGAAAATTGAAGCCATCATTAAGCCCTTTAAGCTCGATGAAGTGAAGGAAGCCCTGCAAGAAGTGGGCATTCAGGGCATTACTGTTACTGAAGCCAAAGGCTTCGGCCGCCAGAAGGGCCACACCGAGCTTTATCGTGGTGCTGAATATGTGGTGGATTTTTTGCCGAAGGTGAAAATCGAAATTGTGGTTGCTGATGAGCTTGTGGATAAAGCTGTTGAAGCCATTCAAAATGCTGCCCGCACCGGCCGCATCGGCGATGGCAAGGTCTTTATTTCCACCATCGAACAAGCTATCCGCATCCGCACGGGCGAGTCCGGCAACGACGCGCTTTAAGAATTAAAACATTATTAAACAGACGCCAAGCAGAGGACTTACCCATGGCTAAAGACAATAAAGATATCGCCGCAGCACTTGAGATGATCAAGGACAAGGATGTGAAATACGTTGACCTGCGCTTCACTGATCCGCGCGGCAAGATGCAACATCTCACCATGGATGTGTCCCAAATGCATGCTGATGCTTGGGAAGAAGGCTTGATGTTTGACGGCTCTTCTATTTCTGGCTGGAAGGCCATCAATGAATCTGACATGATTTTGATGCCTGATGCGGCATCCGTTCATATGGACCCGTTCTATGCACAAACCACCATGGCTGTGTTCTGCGACATCATCGATCCAGGCACCGGCGAAGGTTACGGCCGCGACCCGCGCATGATTGCCAAGCGCACTGAAGCTTATTTGAAATCCACTAAACTTGGCGACACAATTTTTGTTGGCCCTGAAGCTGAATTCTTCATTTTCGACGATGTGAAGTTCTCAACATCGCCTTATAACACGGGCTTCAAGCTGGATGGCATTGAACTTCCCACCAACTCCGACCGTGACTATGAGCAAGGCAACATGGGCCACCGCATGCGCACCAAGGGCGGTTACTTCCCGATGAACCCAATGGACAGTGCGCAAGATATGCGCGGCGAAATGCTTTCGGTGATGGGCGAGATGGGCCTTTCAGTTGAAAAGCATCACCATGAAGTTGCATCATCACAGCATGAGCTTGGCACCAAGTATCAGCCGCTGACGATTGCTGCGGACCACATGCAGATTTACAAATATGTGATTCACAACGTGGCCCATGCTTATGGCAAGACGGCCACATTCATGCCAAAGCCTGTGATGGGCGACAATGGTTCAGGCATGCATTGCCACTTCTCCATCTGGAGAGATGGCAAGCCCATGATGGCTGGCAATCAATATGCTGATCTCTCGGAACTCTGCCTATTCTTCATCGGCGGCGTGATCAAACATGCCAAGGCATTGAATGCTTTCACCAACCCTTCAACAAACTCATACAAGCGTTTGGTGCCGGGTTACGAAGCGCCAGTGCTGCTGGCCTATTCTTCGCGCAACCGTTCAGCATCATGCCGCATTCCGTTCACATCGAACCCGAAAGCCAAGCGCGTTGAAGTGCGCTTCCCTGATCCAACAGCAAATCCATATCTGTGCTTCTCAGCCATCATCATGGCTGGCCTTGATGGTATTCTGAACAAGATCCACCCCGGCCCAGCCATGGATAAGAACTTGTATGACCTGCCACCAGCCGAACTTGCCAAGGTTCCAACCGTGTGCGGTTCATTGCAAGAAGCGCTCGACAGTTTGGCCGCCGATCACGAATTCCTGACCAAAGGCGGCGTGTTCAGCAAAGACCAAATCGAAAGTTACATCGAGCTAAAGCAAGAAGAACAAGACCGCTACCGCATGACCCCGCATCCGGTTGAGTTTGATATGTATTATAGCTGTTAATCGTCCGTTCACGGATGAAATTGAAACCCCGGTGGAAACACTGGGGTTTTTTATTAAGTCTGTTCTAAAATATCACATCAGGATCGATGCCTAGCCGGGGATGGCGCAGTAGCTCTTTGATGCGTTCATTGTCGGCATGAGTAAGCTTCTCTACTGGTTGTTCATGTGAAGTTTTCTCACCCTCATGAGCATCGTGGCCAAAAGCCGCTAAAGATTCTTGCACGTTTGCAGGGTTCAATCCGGAATAGGCAAACAGCTTCATTAAAATTCCTTCGCGATCGGCAAGCAGTTCGTTGTAACGCAGAGCAAAGAACTCCATGCCAGCCGCGCGCGCAGCCAAATACTCGCGGGCATGCAGGGCCCATCCACAGGCCGCAAGTTCAGTGAATGTTACGCCTTCTCGGTTAAAATCGACGAGGTCTTTCAGAAATTCCTCATTTTCGTTACCGCTCTTGGCTTTCCAAATAATATGCCTCCAGTCAAACGGCATGGGCGCTGGCATGCCCCAGCGCTGCCAGAAGCCATAGTCGGAATTGCACCACGAAATTGCGTCGCGATACATGTAAATGTTTTTGGCGGCAGGGCATGCAGCATGTAAAATTTCGTAGATTTTCGTGGCTTGGCTGAAATGCTTTAACGCCAGCGTAGGTCTTTGTGCGGCGTTGGGATAGAGGGAAAGAAAAGCCATGCCCGCCTTGGCCAGGGCCACCTGTTTCTCTTTTGGCAAAGTCGCACGATGCATCGCGATATCGCGCACAAACTTCGGTTCCGAAATGTCCCACACTCCGCCGCCAGCGTTGAAGACGTTGTGCAGCAAGGTGGAGCCACAATGGCCAATGTTATAGAATTGGATAAGGCGGTGCGAGGGCCTGATGCTGTCAGCGAGATTCAAGAACTGGTCGAATGATACAGAGCCAATGCGCTTGGCCAGCCGCATCTGAGCACTGTAGGCAAAGGGAACATCAATCACATTGCCATCTGGCCCAACGTCGATAAACACCGCGCGTTTGGTCGAATAGTCCAATTCATAGAGTGTCCAGCCTTGCTCGTTCAACAAAATCTCAGGATCGGCACTTTCCGCAGCAGACAACTCTAGGCCTTGCTCCGCCACCATTTCTGTGAAGTTATATTCTTTCCGGCCTAGGACATTGCATATGCTGAACATTTGTGCCTCCGCTAGGCTGCGCCCCCTAGAAACGAGACTGGCACAGGCAGACGCTGTTGGCAAAATGAAAAGGCCGGAGGAAACCCCGATTTTTTGTTCAATGCAAAATCTGTTCTAGGAACAATTTTGTTCTTGGGCTTTTCGGATTTGTGAAGAACTCATTCGGTTCGTTCTCTTCCACAATCTGCCCTTGGTCCATGAAGATCACGCGGTTGGCCACTTGTCTGGCGAAGGCCATTTCGTGGGTTACGCAGAGCATGGTCATGCCGCCTTGTGCTAAATCCACCATCACGTCGAGAACTTCTTTGATCATTTCAGGGTCAAGCGCTGAGGTGGGCTCATCAAACAGCATGATCTTGGGATTCATACAAAGTGCGCGGGCAATGGCCACGCGCTGTTGTTGGCCGCCGGAAAGCTGGCCCGGATATTTCAAGGCTTGCTCTGGAATTTTCACCCGCGTTAAAAACTTCATCGCAGTTTCTTCGGCCTGCTTTTTTGGTTCTTTCCGCACCCAGATGGGGGCAAGCGTGCAGTTTTCCAGAACTGTTAAGTGCGGGAACAGGTTGAAGTGTTGAAACACCATGCCCACTTCGCGGCGCACGTCATCAATGTTTTTGAGGTTCGTGGTGAGCGGAATACCGTCCACTTCGATATCACCTTGCTGGTGTTCTTCCAGCCGGTTGATGCAGCGGATCATGGTGGATTTGCCTGAACCGGATGGCCCGCAAATAACAATGCGTTCACCTTTTTTTACATCAAGGTTGATATCGCGCAGCACATGAAACTGGCCATACCATTTATTGACGCTTTTCATAACAACGGCAGATTGGGACATGTTTACCTCGTGTAGCTTGTGTTGAGCTTGCGCTCAATAAATTGGGAATAGCGCGACATGGCAAAGCAGAAGGCCCAATAAATCAACGCCAGTGTAAAATAGCCGGTATTGCCAGTTTGCGCGGAAGCCCACTTGGCATCGTTGAAGCCTGATTGCACAATGTTGAACAAATCAAAAATTCCAATGATGGAGACCAAGCTTGTATCCTTAAACAGGCTGATGAAGTTATTGACGATGCCGGGGATAACAATTTTCAATGCTTGTGGCATAACAACCAGCAACATCATGCGCCAATAGGAGAGGCCAACCGCCATGGAGGCTTCATATTGGCCCTTTGAAATGGCCTGTAAACCACCGCGCACCACTTCTGCCATGTAAGCGGCAGAGAACAACCCAATACCAATCAAGGCCAGCAGAAGCTTTCCGGGGTTTATGCCAGGCGGCATGAACAGCGGAAACATATTTGCTGCCATGAACAGAACCAGCACCAATGGCACACCGCGCACTATTTCAATGAACATGGTGCAAAGTGTACGAACCACCGGCATGTCCGATCGGCGGCCAAGTGCCAACATAATACCAAGTGGCAACGACGCAACAATACCTGTGATTGATGCAATCAAAGTGATCAGAAGCCCACCCCATTGCTCGGTATCAACTTGTTCAAGGCCACCCCCTCCCCCCGATAGCAACACATAGGTAATGATGGGGAAGGCAAGGAAGAAAAACAAAGCATTCCAGCCTTTGTAGGGAATTTTAGGGATCAGTAATGCCGCCAGCGACAACGCTCCGATCAGGAATACAAGATTGGGACGCCACCGTTCTTCGATCGGATAGAAGCCATAAATCCACTGCATGGCCTTGGCTTGAACGAAGGGCCAGCACGCACCAGCAGTTAAAGTATTACAAGGTTCGCGGTCTTCAGCAGTCCAAATTGCGGAAACAACAGCCCACTGAAAAATTGACCAGAATGCCCACGCCAGAAACACAGCAATGATGACAGTGCCAATGCCGCTTAATGGTGTGGGTGCAAAACGGTCGCGCAATCTGGGCCACAGGCCAGCAGTGCTAGCGGGAGCCGGAAGTTTTGGCGCGTCTTCTGTCCTGACATAAGCAAGTGACATGGTTTTAGCGCTCCACCATTTTCATGCGGCTGTTAAACCAGTTCATAAAGGCTGCCGTGAGCAAGCTGAGGCTGAGATAAACCACCATCAGAATGAACACCACTTCGATGGCCTTGCCCGATTGGTTATTCACAGTGCCGCCTGCATACATCAAATCCGGAAATCCAATGGCAATGGCTAGAGATGAGTTTTTTGTCAGATTCAAATATTGGCTAGCCAGTGGCGGAATGATAATGCGCATGGCTTGCGGAATTATCACCAAACGCAAAGCTTGCCCTCGACTTAAACCCAAGGCACTGGAAGCCTCTGACTGGCCATGGCTTACGGCTTGAATGCCGCCGCGCACAGTTTCAGCAATAAATGTAGCGCTATAAACGATGAGTGCAATCAACAAGGCCACCATTTCTGGCACCATGGTCATGCCACCCGCAAAGTTAAATCCTTTCAATTCAGGATAATCAAAACTCAGTGGCCAGCCGGCGAACAGCAATCCGACGAAAGGCGACAGCACAATGATGGGGATTGAAATCAACCAAATCGGCGTAACCTTGCCTGTTACTTCTTGTTTCTTCGTTGCACGTTTGCGGAACATCCATGTGCCGACAAGTGCCAAGGCAAGAAACAGCAACGCGAGCCAAGCACCATCAGAAAAATTTGGGTGCGGCATGAGAATGCCTTTTTTGCTGATGAAGACACTGCCAAAAAAACTATAGGCCTCTTTAACGCCGGGCAATGGTTTTAGAACCAGCGCGTACCACATGAAAATTTGCAGCAGCAGAGGAATGTTTCGAATGAGTTCGATGTAGAGCGTTGCGGCACCCGAAACGACTTTGTTTTTTGAGAGGCGCATCACCCCGACAACAAAGCCGATAATGGTGGCAAAGAAGATGCCAATCACGGCCACAATAATTGTGTTCAACAATCCAGCAACTATGGCGCGTCCGTAAGTAGATGTGGATGAATAATCAACAAGTGATGAGCTGAGGTCAAAGCCCGCGGCCTGGGTTAAAAAATCAAATCCAAAGTTTTGATTTAATTTTTTCAGGTTGGCTTGCGTATTGCCAATGATTTCATAAAGCCCCCATAGCAAAAGAGCTACGACAATGATTTGCGAGGCATAACCACGGACTTTGGGGTTATAAAACCATGCGAGACCACCAGCCGATGCAGGAGGCGGAGCGGATTTGGGTTGTGTGGCTTGCGCCGTCATGAGCGTGAACTGCCGAAAAAAGAGCCCGTGCAATGCACGGGCTCTCAGTTACTAGTCTTAGCGGATTGGTGGAGCGTATTGCAGACCACCTGCATTCCACAGGGCGTTTTTGCCACGGGCAATTTTCAACTGCGCTAGGTTGCGCTCAAAAATTTCGCTGTAATTGCCGACTTGCTTGACAATATTGTAAGCCCAATCTGGGCCAAGGCCTAAGCCTTTGCCAAAATCATTGTCGGCTTCAACACCATCAGCACCTTTTACTTTGGTGGAGAGCAAACGCTGAATTTCAGGATTTTCCGAAGTCTTCATTTCATCAACGTTGGCGGAAGTCACGCCAAGTTCTTCTGCCGTTAACGTCGCATAATAAGTCCACTTCACAACGTTGAACCAGCCAGCATCGCCCTGACGGACTACGGGGCCCAATGGTTCCTTTGAAATGATTTCAGGCAGAACCATATGGTCCGCTGCATTTGGGAACTTCAAGATTTCGGCATAGAGGCCTGATTGATCTGTCGTGAACACGTCGCAACGGCCTTCTTGATAGGCCTTCAGAACTTCTTCGTTCTTTTCGAAAGCCACAATCTTATATTCCATCTTGTTGGACTTGAAATAGTCAGCAAGGTTCAACTCGGTGGTGGTGCCAGTTTGTGTGCAAACCGATGCGCCATTCAATTCCTTAGCCGACTTTACGCCAAGCTTGGTTGGAACCATGAAGCCTTGACCATCATAATAAGTCACACCCGCAAACGAGAGGCCCAGTGTTGTATCACGGCTCATTGTCCAAGTGGAGTTGCGTGACAAAACGTCGATGGCGCCAGATTGCAGAGCCGTAAAACGCTCCTTTGCGGAAAGTGGCGAATACTTCACTTTAGTGGCATCGCCCAAAACAGCAGCGGCAACAGCTTTGCAGAAATCGACATCGAGGCCAGTCCAATTGTTGCTTTCATCTGGATTGGAGAACCCAATCAAACCTTGGCTAACGCCGCATTGCACGAAGCCCTTGGCTTTCACATCATCAAGTGTTGCGGCATTGGCGGCTACAGCTAAACCGCTGAACGCGGATGCCAGAACCAGTGCTTTAAATAATTTCATATTTATTCTCCCTAAAACGCTAAAATCCCATTGTATCGATTGTTCACTGTTCTAACGCAGCTTGCAAAGATTAGAGCCGCAAATTTAGCTTAGGTCAAGTCAAACCGCTTTGAGTCTTCGCAATGAACGTTGCGATCTTGATATAATTGCTGTGTTGCCTGCTATTTTCGCAACGGAGCAAACAGCAAGCGAAACGCTCGGTCGATCGGCGCTATCATACTGCCAATTGCAGTTTCTAAAGCAGTATCTTTATGACCGAGGCCGAAACTGAATTTTTCACCCTTGCGCGGCACATAAAGTGTTCCGAAAATCCAATCAAAAATGGAAAGGCAATAACCCAGATTCTTATCAAAATGTTTTGGGTTAGTGGAATGGTGCACTTGATGGTGCGCTGGGGCTTGAATGATGTGGCCAAGCAAACCTGTTGCGTAAACTGGCAGCTCTGAGTGGCGCAGATGCAGGATGGTAAACCAGAAGGCCATGGAAATGTAATTGGCCGTCATGGGGTTTACAACTTGGGCTGATTGGCCAAAATACCAAACCATAGGGCCCTGCACGAAACAAGACGCGCCCCCCATGAGAAGCGGGAAGAGTGCCAATTCTAACGGGTGCTGGCGCCACTCGGTTAGCGGTGTTAAAACTTCCGCTGAGTGGTGCACTTTGTGAAACTCCCAGAGGGCCGGAATTTTGTGCATCATAAAATGCGATATCCAATAGCCAAATTCGGTAGCCATAAAAACCAGAACCATGGTGATCGCAGTGATTAAATAGCTTGGGCTATGGGTTGCTGGGGGGAACCGAACATGGCGTTAAGTGCTGCAACTGTGCCAGGCACTGTGAAATAAGTGAGGCCACCTACAAGCAAAACTTGCAGCAGGATATAATAAGCACCGAAGAAAAATAATTTGAGATCAAGCAAAGAGGAAGCGTGGCGCACAGTGCGGCGCGGCAAAATAATTTGCAAAACACCTTTGAGTGAAAGCCTGCTGCGGCGTTTCACAATCAAATAAAGCACAACGGCCGTAAGGGCAGCACCAATATAAGTTGGCGCGTAAAATTGTGAATCCTGCGATGTGAGTAAGAAAAGAGGGAAAGAGAGATTCTTTAAAAAACTCGAAAACATATCCATTAAAAAATGCCCTTGGTTACGCGAAGCTCTGGTGCTTCGCGCAGATCAAGGGCAATTAAAGCGGTTGCTTGCTTAACGCAGAGTTAAGCTTCGGGTTTAGTAATTATCCATGCAATCTTCGTAAGCCATCCAATAAACTTGCTTTTTCTTTTCTTGGCCATTGATTGCGCCAACCATGGTTCCACCAACTGCGCCAAAGGCGGCACCCGGAAATACGCCTTTTTTACCATTAAAAAGTCCACCCAAAAATGCGCCGCCCACGCCACCAGCAACGAGGCCTGTGCCAACGCTTCTATTGGCATAGCGATTGGCTTCCTTAGTGGCATAGGTTTTGCAAATTTGCTTTTTGGTTTTTGCAAAGCTCACATCAGCAGTTGCAACCATCGAGGCGGAGGCAATGGCGAGGCCGAGAATTACAGACAATGTACGGTTCATTTTTAGTTCTCCAGTTTTGATGTTGCAACCATAACGCACAGAAGATGAACTGAATATGAACTCCTGAAATAAGCTCAAAATAAGTTAGTTACAAGCAACAGCTTTTGAACACTGGTCTTTTTTGACTTCGTCCAGCATGGTTTTGGTCAAACCCTGATAATCATTTGGGCTGTCTTGCGAACACAGATAATCGGCATGGGCCGCAAGATGGCTGGTGAAAACAGGCTTTAACTGCGGGTCCATTTCAAGTGATTGTTCTGCTGCATAAAAAAGATAGTCAACATAGGATTCATAAGCGCTGCGCTTTGGGCTATTTGCTACCGCACAATAGTCTGGTTGTGAGTAGTCTGGATTGCTGATTGAGACGTTTAAAAACTCGCGGTAAATATCGCGGGCTGATTGTTCGCGCTGGGATTCAAATGAAGCATCAATTTGCATTTTAACGCCAATCAAAGCCATGAGCGCTAAGATTGCCGTTATGATTCCGGCCAAAGCTTGTATCGCTTTAGAATTGGTTTCGAGCCATTTCATCTTGAATTTTCTGCCTGAGATTCGTTATTCCAATCTGGCAGGAAAGCCTGCAGCGCGCAAATCTGTGTTAAGAGCATCTTCAAGGAGTTTGGCAATTTGGGTTGATTGCGCTGCTCCACCATAGGCCGCTTTGCCTTTGATGAATGTTTGGTTGGTGACTGACGCCAAATCCAACGGCACGCCAAATTCTTTGCCAAAATTCATGGCGAATCCCAAATCCTTCAATGCAAGATCCATTGAGAAGGCAATGTCGTAACTGCCGTTGAGAATTAACTGGCCTTCAGTTTCATGTACAAAACTGGTTCCGCTGGAGGCTGCTATGGCTTTCCAAGCTTGGCCCAAATCGAGCCCACCTCGCTTGGCCAGCATCAAGGCTTCAGCATCTGCAACCAGATGGATGAAGGCCAGCATATTGGTGATCACTTTGATCACGGCGGCTGAACCAATGGGCCCCATGTGGAACATTTTATTGCCAATGGCTTCAAGGGCTTTGTGATGGAGTTCAAATAAGTCTTTGTCTCCAGCTGCTAAAACCGTGATCTCGCCGCGCGCTGCCAAATGCACGCCGCCTGTCACGGGAGCTTCCAATGTGCGAACACCTTTGGCTGTTGCCATGGCAGCTAATCTTATAATTTCATCGCGGCCATTGGTGGAGTTTTCGATCCAGGTTGATCCGGGCTTTAGGGTTTCAAGCAGTGCGGTTAAAACTTTTTCGGAAATTACTGGTGATGGCAGGCAAGTGAAAACGTGGTCTACTTGGGTGGCTAGTTCTTGCGGGCTCGTAGCCCATTTTGCACCCGCATTGACGTGACGCTCAGCTAATGACTTATCAATGTCACTTACTGTGAGATCAAATCCAGCACGGATTAAACTCATTGCAATGTGACCACCAAGATTGCCGAGGCCGATGTATCCGTATTTCATTTTTCTAATTTTCCATTCACATCATCTGTCTGTCATCCCGACGAAAGTCAGGACCCAGTGACCTACGCTCGGAGAATGATGAAAGTCTGGGTCCCGACTTTCGTCGGGATGACAAACTATTATTCTAAACATTGATCGGGTAATTTGTCATTTCTAAATGTAACTTATCGCCAGTGTAAGGATGGGCCAAAGCCACCTCTTCATTCAATTCAACTCCAAGGCCAGGTTCGGTTGGCGGGATTACATAGCCCTGCTCCCAGCGGATCGGTTTCTTCAGTAGTTTGGAATAGAAGCCACCGAAGGTTTCGATGCTTTCTAAGATCAAGAAGTTTGGCAGCGATGTTCCGTATTGAATGTTGGCCGCTGCTTCGATGGGGCCTGCATAAAGATGAGGCGCAATTTGCGCGTAATTCACTTCGGCCATGCCAGCAATTTTCTTGGCTTCCCATAAGCCACCCACGCGGCCCAAAGCCATTTGCAATATGGAGGCGGCGCGCAATTCCAGCACACGGCCAAATTCATATTTGGTGGTCAGGCGTTCGCCCGTGGCAATTGGAATAGAAGTGCCCCGCGCCACCAAAGCCATTTCTTCGGGCCTGTCTGGAGGAGTGGGTTCTTCAAACCACAGGGGATTATAGGGTTCGATTTGTTTAGCAAATCGAATGGCGCCGGAAGCTGTGAATTGACCATGGGTGCCGAACAACAAATCAGCTTTATTGCCCACAGCTTCACGGATGAGTTTGCAAAACTTGGCGCAGAGTTCCATTGATTCCAATGAAGGCTGGCGCGGATCGAAGGATGAATATGGGGCCGCTGGATCAAATTTAATGCCGGTAAAGCCAAGCTTAGCATAATGCGCGGCGCGTTCGGCTGATGCTTCGGCGTTCCAATAAATTGAATCGTCTTGGCCTTTGGCAAGATCAGGATAAATATAAGTGTAGGAGCGCAGTTTCTCGTGTACCCTGCCCCCGAGCAATTCATAAATCGGCTTGTTGAGGGATTTTCCGATAATATCCCACAGTGCAATTTCCAAACCAGAAAGCACACCCATCAAACTCACATCTGGGCGCTGCGTGAAGCCGGAGCCATAAACTTTGCGCCACAGGGCCTCAATATGGAATGGGTCCATGCCTTCAACATAACGCCCGAATGTATCTTCAATCATCGCCGTCATGGCGGTGGGGCCAAAGGTTGCGCAATAGCATTCGCCATAGCCCACAATGCCATTATCGGTGGTGAGTTTTACGAAGGTGAAATAACGCCCGCCCCAGCCTGGAGGTGGGTTGCCGACGATGAAGACTTTGAGATCTTTGATTTTCATGGGCGAGGCTTTCGTTGCGATGGCAATTTATTGCAGAGTTTTGCCTGCTTCGATACGTTTATCAATTGAACCCCGATGCAATTTTTTTCACCAGTAATCATCTTGCCAAAGCAGCATGGGCTGGTTCACACAGAGCCTATGAGCGACAGTTATGATTACATCATTGTAGGTGCGGGTTCGGCTGGCTGCGTGTTGGCGGAACGCTTAACGGCCAATGGCCGCCACAAGGT
>JAYUPT010000281.1:0-6332 GCA_043759965.1 Aestuariivirga sp.
TCCACGGCATCAATGAATCCTTCGGTTGTGAGCCATTGTTGATCTGGGCCAACAAGCACGGCCAAATCTTTGGTCATCTTGCCTTGTTCAATGGTGGCAACAGTAACTTCTTCGAGGGTGTTGGCGAATTTTAGAAGTTTGGCATTGTCATCCAATTTGGCGCGGTGCTTCAGGCCCCCCGTCCAAGCATAAATTGATGCGGTGGAATTGGTGGAGGTGGATTTGCCTTGTTGGTGCAAGCGGTAATGGCGCGTCACGGTGCCATGGGCAGCTTCAGCTTCAACGGTTTTACCATCTGGGGTGAGCAATACGGATGTCATCAAACCCAGCGAGCCATAGCCTTGGGCCACAAGATCTGACTGCACATCGCCATCATAATTTTTGCAGGCCCAGATATAGCCGCCGGTCCACTTCATAGCACTGGCCACCATATCGTCGATCAAGCGGTGCTCATAAGTGATGCCAGCTTTTTCATAATCCGCTTTGAACTCGGCATCAAACACGGCTTGGAAAATGTCTTTAAAGCGGCCGTCATAAGCTTTCAAAATTGTATTCTTGGATGAGAAGTAAACTGGCAATTTGCGTTGCAGGCCATAGTTCAATGAGGCGCGCGCAAATTCCTGGATCGATCCATCCAAATTATACATGGCCATGGCCACGCCAGAGCTTGGGGCTTTGAACACTTCACGTTCGATCACCGCACCATCATCGCCAACGAATTTCATGGTGAGCGTGCCCTTGCCGGGGAAAGTGAAATCAGTGGCGCGGTATTGATCGCCAAAAGCATGGCGGCCGATGATGATGGGTTTGGTCCAGCCAGGCACCAAACGAGGCACGTTTTGGCAAATGATGGGTTCACGGAAAATGCAGCCGCCTAAAATGTTGCGGATGGTGCCGTTGGGCGACTTCCACATTTGCTTTAATCCGAATTCTTTCACGCGCGCTTCATCTGGTGTGATGGTGGCGCATTTAACGCCCACGCCATATTGCTTTATGGCGTTGGCGGCATCGACGGTCACTTTATCATCGGTGGCATCGCGGTGTTCCATACCGAGATCATAGTATTTCAAATCAATATCAAGATAGGGCAAGATCAATTTGGTTTTAATGAGATCCCAAATAATGCGCGTCATTTCATCGCCATCGAGCTCTACTACGGGGTTAGCGACTTTGATCTTGTTCATTTAACTGCCTCTTGATATGTAGGTATGATTGGGCGGCTATAGCAGGGGTGGGCATTTGGAGCAATTCGCTTCAAATCGAATGTTACTCTATCTGCAAAATAGTTTTTGCCATTTGGTTCAATTCATTCTTGAGCGCATTTATGTGGGATGTTTTCCACGTTTTTGCCCAAGCTTGGATGGATTCAAACACGCCGCCAATGAGAAAATCTAATTGTAAAGTGGTACAGGCAATTCCGGTGGCCTTCAATTCCTGCATAAGAGTTATTCTGGTTTGCGCCTTAAAGCGGGTTAAGATTGTTGAAGCCGATGGTGTGTTGACTATGCGGGAAAATAACGCTCGCTTTTGGGTGATGTGATCAATCAGCCAATTGAGTGTTGCTAATTGATTTGGTGCTGATGGCAATTCCGAGTAACGCGGAAAATGTTCTGCCATCAAGCTTTCTAGCAAATCGCTCACCGTATTGAAGTGCGCATAGAATGATGAGCGCGCAACATTGGCTTTGTTGCAAAGGGCTTGGATGGAAATGTCGTTCCAATCTGTCGTTTGGATAAGCTCAAACAGTGCCTGTGCCAAAGCTGATCTGGTTTTGGCGATGCGCCGATCGGGTGCTTTTTCCGACAATTTTGGCTTCATTGTTTGAAATCCTTCACATTGCGCAAAACTGCTGTTCTCCCAAATCTAACATACGATTATCCGATTTCAGACAAATGTTCAATAACTCAATGAGGGATGAAATGGCGGATAATCAAAATGAAGGACAAAACCTATGGCACTTGCGCGTGGTGGTGCGTTATGGGCTTTACCCTCTGAGTTGGGCTTTAGTGCTGTTTGGAATTTACTTGATTTGGACAACTCAGATTGATCCGCGCAAAATTTGGGGCGTTAGTGCATTCGCATTGCTGGTTAGCTATCTGATTATAGAATGGCTTGTTCCTTATGAAAGGCGCTGGTCGATGACTTGGCGAAGTTTTCTGGCCGATTTGCGGTTTGCCCTAGTGAATGGCGTCGTCGGTGCCGGGTTCTCGGCTGCTCTGGCCCTGTTTACGATTACGATATCGGGAGAATTGTCCGGTCCTGCACATTCCTGGAATCCGGTGGTACAGCTTGTTGCCTGCATGTTCATATTCGAAGCTGTCAATTATGTTTTGCATCGTGCCATGCACGAGATGCGTGGGCCACTTGGAAAGTTTTTGTGGTCCACCCATGCCGCACATCATTTGCCGCCACGGCTTTATGTAATAATGCATGCAGTGTTCCACCCGCTCAATGGTATTCTCATCCAAGGTTTGGCGATTGTCTTGCCAATTTGGCTAATGGGCTATGATCAACGAGTGGTGACGATGTTTTTGATGATCAATGGATTGCATGGGTTGATTAGCCACTTCAATGTGGATGTGCGCATGGGCTGGCTGAACTATATATTTGTGGGGCCAGAACTGCATCGCTATCATCACAGTGCTGATGTGAATGAAGCCAAAAATTATGGCAACACACTTTCAATTTATGATTGGATGTTCGGCACCTTTGTTTATCGCCCTGGGGTTCCACCAATGGAACTTGGCGTGAGCGCCGATGCAGGAATGCCAGCTTATGAGCGCACATTTAAGGTTCTGGCATTGCCCTTCGGCGGGGGACGCATATGAGCAATGCGCTGCTGGCTTTGACAGCAACTTGGGGCCATGGCAGGGAGGGGGATGGCTTCAGAATCTCCTTCCCCGAACGCACTTCATTATCCCGCTTATGTGAAATATCTTGCAGCATTAACCGCGCATAGTTTTGCGCTGCAGATTTTATCCGTTGCTGTGAGTTGGCAGATTTATGACATCACCCATTCGGCCTATTATTTGGCTATGGTTGGGTTGGTGCAGTTTTTGCCAGCGTTGCTTTTAGTGTTGGTTACGGGCCTTGTTGCCGATCGCTTTAATCGACGCTGGATTATGGGCTTGTGTTTTGTGGTTGAGATGTTTTGTGCTTTAGCCTTGGTGGTCTATTCCCTTGGGCCGCAAACGGTGGTTTGGCCCATGCTTGCTGTGCTTGGAGTGCTGGGTGTGGCGCGGGCTTTTGCGGGGCCGGCAGCTTCAGCTCTATCACCAAATTTGCTCACTAAAGAAGCCCTGCCACATGGTATTTCCTTGAATTCGATGACATGGCAGACCGCGAGCATCACTGGCCCAGTTCTGGGAGGTTTGCTTTATGGGGTAGGAGCTGCAACGGCCTATGGCGTTGCCTTTTCATTGGCGATTTTGGCTACCTTTATTATGGTTCTGATTGGCCATGTAAACCAAGTGATCAACCATCAGGATGAAGGTGGCCTTGCCACGCTTTTGGCGGGCTTCAAATTCATTCGACATGAACCTGTTGTGCTGGGTGCCATTTCGCTAGACCTGTTTGCCGTTTTGCTCGGAGGGGCATTTGCTTTGATGCCTATTTATGCGCGCGATATATTGCAGACGGGGCCTTGGGGCCTGGGGCTTTTGCGCGGAGCGCCAGGTGTTGGGGCCATCGCAATGGCGCTGTGGCTGGCCAAATATGGCATTAAAGATCGGGCAGGGGTGGTTTTGTTTGCGTCCGTGGCGCTGTTTGGGTTTTTTACTTTAGTGTTCGGTGTTTCTACTTGGTTGCCACTTTCCATAGTGGCTTTGATAGCCATGGGCTGCTTTGATATGGTGAGCGTTTATGTGCGCGAAACGTTAATGCAGCTGTGGACGCCGGATGCGGTTCGCGGCCGTGTGAATGCGGTAAACAGCGTGTTCATTGGCGCATCCAATGAGCTTGGCGAATTCCGTGCTGGTATGGTGGCGTGGAAATTAGGGGCCGTCACCGCCGTTGTCGTTGGCGGTGTTGGCACCATGATTGTTGCCGCAGCCTGGGCTCGCATGTTTCCAGCCTTGCGTGACGCAAGAAAACTGGAAGGGAAGAATTAAGCCGCCACTTGCTTTGGCTGTGCTGTTACAAGTTTTGTGGCCGCTATGATCGCGAGTATTGTTCCACCATAAGCAAGCAGCTGCAATTGCGACGGTTGATCGCTATAACCGATGAGCGTGTGCAACATGAGGCCAAAGATGCTTTTCTCTGATAGCAGGCTTGAACTATCCCAAGCTGTTGCACTTAGAACTTCGACGAGGCCTGCTTTTTCTAAAAACGACACGGCTTGTGCAGCCATGCCAGCGGCCAGCAATGTGATCATCCAACTTGTAACGGTGAAAATATGGCGTGTGGGTATTTTTAACAGGCCAAGATAAGTGAGAGCCGACATTGCAGCGCCAATACCCAAGCCAATAACTGCGCCTAGTGCAATGCTATTAACTGTGCCGCCGCCGCTCACTAAAACACCATAAAGGAACAGCACAACTTCAGACCCCTCACGCAACACAGCAACCCCAACCACAATGGCTAAAGTTGCTAATGTTTGTCGGCCTTCACGCACATCTGCGCCGGTTTGTTTCAATTCGCCGGCCATTTCGCGCCCGTGAGCGGCCATCCAGATATTGTGCCAAGCGAGCATGATAACGGCAATAGCAAGAATGGTGGCGTTAAAAATTTCTTGGCCAAACCCATCAAAAAACGCGGCGATGGTGCTGGTGAAAGCTGCAACAATGCAGCTTCCACCAATGCCACCAAGAACGCCCAAGCTGACCCATTTGCGGCTACCAACAACAGTTTGAGTTGCTGCCAAAACGATGCCGATAATAAGGCCAGCTTCGATGACTTCACGAAATACAATGATAAGGGCGCCAAGCATGATTATCTCTTACTCTACTATGATGTAGCCTTTGGCAACATCTTCTTGAAACTCATCGACAAAGAGATATCTTCCAGGCTTTTGGGCTTTTACGCGAACCACTGCAGAAGAGTTGCCAGCGATAATTTTTTCAATGTTCAAATCATGGGATTCAAGTTCGGCTGGCGCCGCATTTTTGTTGTTCATCTTGATGATAAATGGCTTTCCGGCTGGAACTTTGAGTTCCAAAATATCAAAAGCAGCACCCTGCAAATTCAGTTCATAAGTTACCATGTCTTCAGCATGGGCTACTGGGGTTAAGGCTAAAAGACCTGCGATGATAAGCGCGCGCATTAAAATTCTCCAAATAATATGTTTAACCGACTAGAATGATCGGATAACAATCCTGAGTTTTTTTGTCAACTATTATTCGTGCTTTTGATTTTAAAGCACTGCGGCTATTTGAACACCTATGGCTGGCACAGATAAAACACGAGACATGACATTTGGTCCATCACCATCGGTGGTGTTGGTGAACCCACAATTGGGTGAAAACATTGGCATGGCGGCACGGGCCATGGCGAATTTTGGGCTGGGGGATTTGCGGCTTGTTAGCCCGCGCGAAGGGTGGGACCGTGAGAAGGCCATTGGTGCTGCATCTGGCGCCGCCGAAACTGTGGAATTTATGACCATTCACAATTCGCTGGAAGATGGTTTGGGCGAGTTTAATTTTATCTATGCCACCACAGCGCGGCCGCGCGACATGGTGAAAGAAGTGATGACACCAGAGCAGGCGGCGGCTGATATGCATTCTCGAATTGCACGCGGTGAAAAGATTGCCATTTTGTTTGGCCGTGAACGCTGGGGGCTTTCTAATGATGAAATTTCCAAAGCGGATGTGATTATTTCTGCACCCGTCAATCCGGCTTATGCTTCACTCAACATCGCGCAGGCGGTTTTACTGGTGGGCTATGAGTGGTTCAAGCCCATTGCGCCATCGCTGGGGCAGGGCACTTCAGAATTGGAAGCCCTGCAAGGGCCGGGGCTTCGAATGCCGAACACCGAACTTGCCTCCAAAGAAATTCTTTACGGTATGTATGATCATTTAGAAGAAGAATTGGCTACGGCCGGGTTTTTTAAATCGCCTGAAAAGCGCCCTACTGTGATGCGTAACATTCGCAACATGTTTGCCAAGGCGCAATTATCACTTCAAGAAGTGAAGTCTTTACGCGGCATTATTTCTTCTCTGACAAGAATGCATATCAGGCGCAAAGAGGGACAAGGTGACTAAACCACGCATTCTATTGTTTGATAGCGGCATGGGCGGGCTGACGGTGGCCCGCGCCGTGGCCAAACAAATGCCAGATGCGCATTTGATTTATTCGGCTGACAATGCGGGCTTTCCCTATGGCGCTTGGAAAGAAGA
>JAYUPT010000282.1:0-2542 GCA_043759965.1 Aestuariivirga sp.
TTTGTGAACCGCAGCTCTGGCGAGGCGCTGGGCATGGGGGCCTTCATGCGGGCTGATGCTGCCAATGGTTCAATCGAAATCGGTAACATTTGGCTGTCGCCCGCTTTGCAGCGCACACGCGAAGGCACCGAGGCGATTTACCTGATGATGCGCCATTGCTTTGATGATTTAGGGGTTCGCCGCCTTGAATGGAAATGCGATGCTTTGAATGCGCCTTCGTGCCGCTCGGCAGCGCGTTATGGCTTCACATTTGAAGGCATTTTCCGCCAGCATTTTATTATCAAAGGCCGCAACCGCGATACGGCTTGGTTCTCAATGATTGACACTGAGTGGCCTGCGGTGCGGAAGGGTTTCGAGGCTTGGCTGGCTGAAAGTAATTTCGATGCGGCGGGCCGCGAGATTGCCAAGTTGCAGCTGCGCTAAGGTGATGCTATTCAGCGCCAAATTCAAATAGGAATCTTCAATGTCTGTTGATGAAAAAACTGTGCGGCGCGTGGCGCATTTGGCTCGCATTAAAGTGGCCGATTCAGATTTGCCGCGCCTTGCTGGCGAGTTAAATGTGATTTTGAACTTTGTTGAGCAACTCAATGAAGTGAATGTTGATAATGTGATGCCGCTTACTTCTGTTGTTGAAGTTGATATGCGCCAGCGCGCCGATGTGGTGACGGATGGTGGTTATGCCAAGGCTGTGACGCAAAGTGCAGCCGCTTCCGAAGATGATTTCTTTATGGTTCCGAAAGTAGTCGAATGAGTTTAACAGCCCTCACAATTTCCGCCGCGCGCACCAAATTAAAGGCCCGTGAATTTTCCGCATTGGAATTGACCGACGCTTATATTGTGGCGATCGAAAAGGCCAAAGTGCTCAACGCTTATGTGGCCGAAACGCCAGACCAGGCGCGAGCCATGGCAAAAGTTTCCGACGCCAAACTCGCAAAGGGCGAGGGCGGAGCACTGGAAGGGATTCCGCTCGGCATTAAAGATTTATTCGCAACCAAAGGCGTTCACACGCAAGCGTGCAGCCATATTCTTGATGGTTTCAAACCGGGTTATGAGTCCACCGTAACCCAGAACTTGTGGGATGCGGGAGCTGTTATGCTGGGCAAATTGAACATGGATGAATTCGCCATGGGGTCCTCCAACGAAACCAGTTATTATGGCGGTGTTACAAACCCGTGGCGGCGGCATAATTCTAACAAGTCGCTGGTGCCGGGTGGTTCATCTGGCGGGTCGGCCACCGGGGTTGCAGCGCATATTTGTGCGGCGGCTACGGCGACCGATACAGGCGGCTCCATCCGCCAGCCTGCTGCCTTCACCGGCACTGTGGGCATTAAGCCAACTTACGGCCGCGTGTCGCGTTGGGGCACAGTGGCGTTTGCATCCTCGCTCGATCAAGCTGGCCCCATTACGCGTGATGTGCGCGATGCGGCGATCATGCTCAAAGCTATGGCATCGGTGGATTTGAAGGATACAACTTCAGTTGATCTGCCTGTGCCAGATTATGAGAAGGCCATTGGCAGGCCACTCAAAGGTTTGCGCGTGGGCATTCCGAAAGAATATCGTGCCGATGGTTTGGCCCCAGAAATTAACGCGCTGTGGGAACGCGGTGCGCAGATGTTAAAGGATCAGGGCGCTGAGATTGTGGAGATTTCACTGCCGCACACCAAATATGCACTGCCTGCTTATTACATCGTTGCCCCTGCTGAAGCCTCTTCCAATCTCGCACGATATGATGGTGTGCGTTATGGTTTGCGGGTGCCGGGTGATGATCTCATTGATACTTACGAAAAAACGAGAGCCGCAGGTTTCGGCCCTGAAGTGCAGCGCCGAGTGATGATTGGCACTTATGTTTTGTCGGCCGGTTATTATGATGCCTATTATGTGAAGGCGCAAAAAGTCCGTACACTGATTAAACGCGACTTTGATGAAGCATGGAGCAAGGTTGATGTGGTGCTAACACCCGCAACACCATCAGCAGCATTTGCACCGGGCGAAATCACTGATCCAGTGCAAATGTATTTGAATGACATTTTCACAGTCACTGTGAACATGGCAGGTCTGCCCGGCATCGCGGTTCCTGCTGGATTATCATCAGAAGGTTTGCCACTGGGTTTGCAGTTGATCGGCAAACCATTTGACGAGGAAACGCTGTTCCAGACTGCTGCGGTGATTGAAGAAGCGGCAGGGCTGTTTACCGCTAAAAATTGGTGGGGCTAGGCGAGAGCAGTTTCCACCAGTTTCACCCAATAGCTCACGCCATGGCTGATGGCTTCATCATTGAAATTATATTTGGGATGATGAAGCCCCGCACTCTCGCCATTGCCCATAAATATGAATGAGCCGGGCCGTGCTTCCAGCATGAATGAGAAATCTTCAGCACCCATCATGGCTGGAAATTTTGCATCAACTTTATTGGCTCCCGCCACTTTGCGCGCCACTGCCATGGTCAACTCGGTTTCGCGGGTGTGGTTTTTAGTAACCGGATAATAGCGTTGATAATTGACTGCAATTTCCACACCACTGGCAAGGGCAATACCAGCTGCAG
>JAYUPT010000283.1:0-6316 GCA_043759965.1 Aestuariivirga sp.
CTTAATCAGCCACGAATTCAAAGCCGATCGTTTGGCCGTTGCATTAGACTCTGGCGACCAAGAAGATGAACACAGCTGCTTCTCCGATACGACCAAACAGGATTTCGTCTATGATCTGGTTGGTGTGCGCCAAGTGTGGTCAGGTGATGATGGCACAACAAAGCGTTTGGGCCTGCGCTCATTGTTTGTTGGCGAACATGAAGCATTGGGCTCAAAATTAGACGCGGCCTTAGCAAGCACCGAAGCCAAAATCGCTGCCCTAGGCGACCCTTGGGATCAAGTGTTGGCAACACCAGCAGGTTCACCAGAAAAACTGGCTGGCGAAGAAGTGGTGAAGGGCTTAGAAGTTATTGGCAACACCATGGTCGAAGTTGGCAACACGCTTGGTGTAAAAGTGCTGGTTGTAAAATAGTGAACCTAAAGTTATGCGGGCTTTGAAGCCAATAGTTGCGTTAACAATTTTGTCAGGCATGGGCGGCTTTTTATTAACCTCCCATGCTAACGAAAAAAGCTTGCGCGATTATTTGCTTCAAGTGCCCGTCACTGCTCAATTGGGCGGCGAAGGCACGTTACAAATTGCTACAGATGCGGCCTTCAGTTTCCAAATGGCCAACAGCCCCCAGCCGCATCACCGCCCCTTCGCATTCGGTAATCGACTGTTCAACACAAACTGGGTGGAAGCACCTGCCTCCGTCAAAAGTTTTGATGGCTTAGGCCCGCTGTTCAACCGCGTGTCTTGTTCCGGCTGCCACACCAAGGATGGGCGGGGTGCTCCGCCTGTTGATGGCAAAGGGCCGATGGATTCGCTGCTCATGCGGATCAGTTTGAGCGGCTTTGATGCCCATGGCGGGCCATTACCCGATAAAGTTTATGGCAACCAACTCAGCGAACGCGCCGTTTTAGGTGTGGCCCCTGAAGCCAAAATTAACATCACTTACGCGGAGAAAATTGGCCATTATGCTGATGGTGAAAGTTTCAGCCTGCGCGCGCCAAGCTATTCAATTGACAGTTTGGGTTACGGCCCAATACCTGCAAATCTTTTAACCTCACCGCGCATTGGCACCCAGATGATCGGCCTTGGCCTGCTGGAGGCTGTGCCAAACGAAACTATGGTGGCGCTAAGTGATGAAGGCGATAAAGATCAGGACGGAATTTCCGGCCGCCCAAATTATGTGTGGGATAAGCTGAGCAACCAAAAATCAATTGGCCGCTTCGGCTGGAAGGCCAATCAGCCAAATCTGCACCAACAAAATTCTGATGCGGCCTTGGGTGATCTCGGCCTTTCAACTACAGTCAATGCAAACCAAAACTGTTCGGAAGCGCAGCCCGAATGTAAATCCGCAATTATCGGCGGCGAGCCTGAAGTGAGCGATGAATTTATCCAGAAACTCACGCTCTATACTCAAACTCTAGCAGTCCCCACGCAGCGAGGCAGCACAAATGAGCAAGTTGTAGCAGGCGCAAAAATCTTCCGCGATATGGGCTGCGCCTCCTGCCACATGCCCACTTTAAAAACGGCAGCAGTAGCAAATCTGCCAGAGCTAGAAAACCAAACCATCCATCCTTTCACTGATCTATTGCTGCACGACATGGGCCCAAAACTGGCCGACAACCGCCCCGATTTTGAAGCCAGCGGAACCGAATGGCGCACAGCACCATTGTGGGGCTTGGGCCTAGTGCCCACAGTAAACGGCCACAACACTTTGCTGCATGATGGCAGAGCCAGAGGTTTCGCCGAGGCAATTCTGTGGCATGGCGGCGAAGCTGAAAAGGCAAAGGAAAGTTTTAGAATGAGTGCGAAGAACGTGAGAGAAAAGCTGATCGCGTTTTTGCGTTCGCTTTAAGCACAGCAGAACCATTCCAAACTATCATTCGGGCAGATTAATCAGCTAGCGCTCAATGCGTTCCAGAACGCCCTAACTTGCGGAGTCGAAGCAAGTCCAATTATATACGGTGACGCTACAACTTCGTTGCCACTCTTGAACTTCACTTGCGCAAAGCCGCCAATTCGGATTCTACCATTGTTAAATTCAACTGTTGCCGTATTGGTCGTCACATATTTAGGATCGTATGGTAGTATAAACTTTATTGAACCCCTCTTTGAATAGACATGAGGCGCAATTTTATAGTCACTAAGGTCGCGCTCCTCTCTGTCTCTCCGGCCACGCGGCCCATTTTTTGTCCAAAATTGTCCCTCAAAACTAACGATCATTCCAGTTGGGTCGTCTATCAGATCGATGGTTTCCTGCCAATCCATGGCAGGAAAACGCATACGACTAATGATTTGTTTCAGTCGATTAAGTTCGGGAGCAATAAATCCATCGCCTGGAATTCCGTTGATGAATTCTAGCGGTAAGTCCACTTGTTGCTTGTAAAGAGCGACATAATGTTGAAGTCGGGGCACATTAATGAAAATGAGACTTTCAACACAGTTGTAGCGCACTGCATCGGAGTGTCTCAGCAAACGTTCATAGGCCGCTTTTTCAGAGGCAATCTTCCACACTCGGAGTTGTTCGATCGAAAAATCTGCCCCTTTGTTGTTGTCAATCAACTTTGCGCAGGACTCGCACAACCACAATCCATTTTCAACGCTATGACGCTCCTCTTCACTTTGTGTTGAATCATATCGAGCGCCACCTGAACTCGCTGCCTTGATATGAGCAGCTACGCCGAGAATCTGTCCTTTATCAACAAGCGTCGCGCTAGGTCCCACTGTTTCCCTCAAACACTCTGGCCGAGCACATCTAGTGCCAGAACGCTGCATCAGCACTGACTTAGTTAGTGATGAGAAGTGTCCCCGCACCGACGTTTAACCCATCCCCTTGTTAATCTCTTCAGTCATCTTCTTGGCATCACCGAACAGCATCAGCGTGTTGTCGCGCCAGAACAGCGGGTTGTCGACACCAGCATAACCGCTCGCCATGCCGCGTTTGATGAACATTACGGTTTTGGCTTTCCACACTTCGAGAACTGGCATGCCATAAATCGGCGAAGTGGGATCGTCCTTTGCTGAAGGGTTGGTCACGTCATTGGCACCGATCACGAAGGCGATATCGCATTGGGCAAATTCGCTGTTGATGTCTTCCAGTTCAAACACTTCATCATAGGGCACATTGGCTTCGGCCAGCAGCACATTCATGTGGCCGGGCATGCGGCCCGCCACCGGATGAATGGCGTATTTCACGGTGACACCCGAGGCTTTCAAATGATCAGCCATCTCGCGCAAAGCATGTTGGGCTTGGGCGACAGCCATGCCGTAACCCGGAACGATTATAACAGACCCCGCATTCTTCATCATAAAGGCTGCATCTTCAGCCGAGCCTTGCTTCACTGGTTTGGTTTCACCAGCCGCAGCAGGGCCCGCCGTTGCGCCACCAAAACCACCTAAGATCACCGAGATAAACGAACGGTTCATGCCCTTGCACATGATGTAGGAAAGAATCGCACCCGATGAACCTACCAGCGCACCAGTAATAATCAGCGCAGTGTTGGCCAGCGTAAAGCCAATGCCCGCCGCTGCCCAACCTGAATAAGAATTGAGCATGGAAACCACCACCGGCATATCCGCTCCACCAATGGGGATGATGAGCAAAAGTCCAAGAGCCAAGCTCACAATAACAATCAACCAGAATGAAATCGCCGTCGGATTTTCATAAAACAAATAGAGCAATGCAATAAGTGCAATGCCGAGCGAAATGTTAATGTTATGGCGCGCAGGCAACATAATCGGCGAACCAGACATGCGGCCGTCAAGTTTCAAAAACGCAATAATTGAACCTGTGAAAGTGAGCGCTCCAATGGCCACACCCAAAGCCATTTCAATGCGGCTTTCGCCGTGAATAACTCCATTGGTGGCAATGCCAAAAGCATCGGGCGCATAAAATGCCGCCGCTGCCACACACACAGCAGCAAGCCCCACAAGCGAGTGAAACGCTGCAACGAGTTGCGGCATCGCCGTCATCGCAATGGTGCGCGCCAGATAAGCGCCAATGCCGCCGCCAATGGCAACGCCAGAAATAATTAACCCCCAGGCCAGTGGATTGGTGGGGGCCGAAATTCCAAGCGTGGTGAGAATGGCAAGCCCCATGCCCACGATGCCGTAAATATTTCCTTTGCGCGAAGTGGCGGGCGATGAAAGCCCGCGCAACGCCATAATGAACAACGAACCAGAAACCAGATAAAGCAATGCTGCTAAGTTGGCGCTCATCTTATTTTTCTTTCTTTTTATACATGGCCAACATGCGGGCCGTGACCATAAAGCCACCGAAAATATTCACCGATGCGAAGATCAACGCGAAGAACCCGAACACCATTGCAATGGTGGAACCCGAAGCTATGCCGCCAGCGCCAACGGCCAGCAAAGCACCCACCACAATCACTGATGAGATCGCGTTGGTGACAGACATCAATGGCGTGTGCAACGCCGGCGTCACATTCCACACCACGAAATAGCCGACGAACACCGCCAGCACGAAGATGGCGAAGAGCGAGAAAAAGAGATCGACATGTTCCATTATTTCGCTCCCGCAAACATCTTATGCACCAGAGCGCCACCCTTGGCGATCATGGTGCTAGAAATGCATTCGTCCGTTTCATCAATTTTTAAAGCACCATCTTTGCCAATCATCAAATCAACAAAGTTTTGCAAATTCTTGGCAAACAAAGGCGTGGCATTTCCGGCCAAGCGGCCAGCCAAATTCAACGTGCCCACAATCGAAACACCCTTGTGAACCACAATTTGATCGGGCTTAGACAGCGGGCAATTGCCGCCGCGCTCCACAGCGAGATCAACAATCACGGAGCCTGGCTTCATGCTCTCTACCATCTCTTTGCTAATCAACACAGGCGCTGGTCGCCCCGGAATAAGTGCTGTGGTAATCACAATATCCTGAGTGCGCACATGGTCTGCCACCAGCTTAGCTTGCTTGGCTTTATCCTCGTCAGATAATTCTTTGGCATAGCCGCCAGATGTTGCCGCATCCGCCACATCGGCAAACACAAATTTGGCACCCAGTGATTTCACTTGTTCTTCAGTAGCCTTGCGAACGTCCGTGGCGGAAACAATCGCCCCCAAGCGCCGCGCCGTGGCAATGGCTTGAAGGCCAGCAACACCCACACCCATAATAAACACTTTTGCAGGTGGCACCGTGCCAGCCGCCGTCATCATCATCGGGAAGGCCCGGCCATAATGGGCCGCGGCATCAATCACCGCTTTATAGCCAGCAAGATTGGCCTGAGATGAGAGAATATCCATGGCCTGCGCGCGCGAAATGCGCGGCATCAATTCCATTGCAAAGGCGGTAACACCAAATTTGGCGAAAGCCTCCAAAGCTTTGCGGTCGCCATAAGGCTCCAAACCGCCCGCCAACACGGCACCCTTCTTCATCAATTTCAGAATGCCTGCATCAGGGCGGCGGATGCTGAGAACGATATCAGCATCTTTAACAACGCCTGTGCCCTTAACAATCTCGGCACCCGCAGCGGCATAATCTGCATCAGAGATATTGGCGCCTAAACCAGCACCTGCTTGAACGGAAACTTTGAGGCCTTTTTTAACATAGGCCTTCACACTCTCAGGCGAGGCCGCAACACGGTTCTCCCCGCTTTGTGTTTCGGAGGGAACTGCGATTTTCATTTATGTGTTAAACTCATCAAGACAGTTGAGCATTGCCGGCCACAAACAAGCCAAACAACACCAAAGGCACAATTGCCACCATCCATTTGCCACCCATGCGCAGTGCAATGAGTGAAGCAATAATCCCAACAATCAGGCCACCAAAACCTAAAATGTTATTCCATGGATTGTCCAGAAAGCGGAATGTGACCAATGCCACAACAATATAAAGGCAAATAATTGTTCCGGCGACGGAGAAATCTACAAAGCCCTTATAAGTCGCTTTATGAGCCTCCATGCCATTGGCAGCGTGGTGCGGATTTGGAGCGTGATCAGCCATAGTGAGTCCCTTAAATTGCGTCTAGCCTCACTTGTAGCTAAACAAAGCCTCAGCCGCAATGCGCATGGATTGTCGCGGCAATTTTGGGAATTGGAAGATGAAACTATCGAATAAAGTGGCTGTCATAACCGGAGCCGCAGGTGGAATTGGCAAAGCCATCGCCAAAGCCTTCATTGCCGAAGGAGCCCGCGTTGCAATTGCCGATTTGAAAACTGAAGCAGCCGAAGCCACGGCCAAAGAACTGGGCGCACATGCCTTTGCAATTACCATGGATGTGACCAACGAAAAATCCGTGAATGATGGCATTGCGGAAATTTTGAAGCGCTGCGGCAATATTGATATTCTCGTTTCCAACGCTGGCG
>JAYUPT010000284.1:0-18660 GCA_043759965.1 Aestuariivirga sp.
ATTGATCGCATCGGCTCAAAAGGCGATGGCATTGGCATGGCAGGAACAGCCGCAGCTTTCGTGTTCAAAGCCTTGCCCGGCGAAACAGTGGAAAGCGAAGGCAGCAAACTCATTCGTGTAGTCACTGCCTCACCCGATCGCATCGAAGCCTTTTGCAAAGTTTACGATTCTTGCGGCGGCTGCAAATTTCAGCATTGGGCCCACGAACCTTATGCTCAATGGAAGCGCAATTTGGTGCAGGTGGCGCTCACCACCCAAGGCATTGATGTTGAAGTTCAGCCGCTCATTGATGCCCATGGTGCCGGGCGCAGGCGCGTGTCACTGCATGTGCGCTTGATTGATGGAGTGTGGCAGGCAGGTTATATGGAAGCCAAAAGCCATGACCTTGTAGCAATAGAAACCTGCCCCGTCATGGTGCCACAACTTTCCAATGCGCCAGAAATTGCCGCAAGCTTCGGCCCGCTCATGGGCGCTTGTGATGTGGCCATCACGGTGGCGGACAATGGTTTGGATATATCGATCAAAGCCGAGCGTGAAGCAGTGGATAAGCGCATTGCCGCCTTCAATGATATTATGCACACCTATAATATCGCACGCATCAGTGTTAATAACCTCATCGCAGCGCAAGACCGCGTGCCCACGGTAAGTGTCGGCAAAGCCAAAGTGCAGTTGCCCATCCAATCATTTTTGCAAGCAACTGCTTTGGGTGAAGAAACATTGGTGGCGCTGGTGCGCGCCGCCATGGTAAAATCCAAAAAAGTTATCGACCTTTTCTGTGGCGTTGGACCCTTCGCCTTTAGAATTGCTGAAACCCATAAAGTTCATGCCATTGATTTGGATAAGTCAGCAATAGCTGCAATGTTATATGCCGCACGTTTTGCCCCCGGCCTAAAACCGATGACGGCCGAAGCGCGCGATTTGTTTGACAATCCCTTGGTGCCAGCCGAACTCAATGAGTTTGATACCGTGGTGTTTGATCCTCCACGGGCAGGGGCTGAGAATCAAGCGCGCAATTTGGCCAAGTCAAAAGTGAAACGTGTGATCTCGGTTGCATGTGATGTGACAAGCTTTGCGCGTGACGCTGCAATTTTGGTGCGTGGTGGTTATAAACTGGAATCAGTAACGCCCGTAGATCAGTTCAAATACACTGCCCATGTGGAAATTGTTGGTGTGTTTAAGCGATAAGTGAATTACCGATGTTGAGTCGGTTTAATGAAGTGTTAATTCACACCATTTTTATTTTTCGCAACATCAAGCTTTATGCCTCTGAATCTATTGACAGATCAGGTGAGCCAAATTAGCCCAATGCTTGGGTATTTAAATTTTGGGGAATCGGGGCGTGGGCTTTTTTAAGAATGCTGCACTAGTAGCAGCGGTTATATCTGTGCAAGGCATTTCGTTGGCAAAGGCAAGTACTACGGTAACTTGCGCGTCATTCTCCGGTAATTTTTTGCGTAACGGCGCCTGGCCAGACGTCAACCCAAGCGACAGCGGAAATAGTGCTGGAAGCTTGATTGCTGGCGACATTGTCACGATTGTTAACTCCGGTGATGGCTTTACCCACCTGATCGGTGGCACAAATCACGCAAGTGTACTTGAAGGCTCAGGAACTTATGTGGTGACGGACGCAACTGCAGGTTCTTTTGGCATGTCATTTGCCACTGGTTCACAGGCATTTTCGTTTTCGTGGTCATGCGCACACCCTGTTGCCCCCAGTTCAAACATCAAATCCTCTGGTTCGCAAGCTGAAGGCCAGCACTCTAACTTCGCCATCAACGACATGCTTGATGGAATTATTGGCAGATCTCTAGGTGATGCGTTCCAACCTTTTACAGCTAATGCCAATGGCGTGGCTATGATGGTGGCTCCCGGCCAGCAGGGTCAAGTCTCGCCCGTGGCCGATGTTCCCTATTCACAAGAAAGCGATAGCCCTTGGCGCATGTGGATGGCTGGGCGATACACCCACGCATCTGGCGATGAAACGGGCGACCAGTTCAACGGCTTGTTCGGCGCATCTTACCGCCTGAATGATCATTCCACGCTTGGCTTGTTCGGCGGCTATGAAGGCTTCGATTATAACGATGACGCATCCGCAGAGCTTTCTGGTAACGGACTTACAGTGGGCAGCTATGCCGCAGGCACATTTGGCCCGCGCCTCAAGCTTGACGCCCGCAGCTACACCACCTTTATGAACTATGACATTGCAATTGGCGGCGTTACGGGTGATTTTACGGCTCAGCGTTTGGGCACCAGCCTTACTGCCTCTTACGAACTTGGCAATGGTGCCACCTCCTTCACACCCTTTGTGCGCGGCACCGGCCTGATGGAATGGCAATCAGCATATACTGATAGTGCTGCCACCGCCCACGCGGCGGAGAGCTTGGCACAAGGCATCATCGCCCCAGGGTTCAGGCTTTCACACACAATTGCGTTGTCTAATGGCGCCAGATTCACGCCCTTTATTGCGGGCGAAGCTGATATCATATTTGGCAGCACCACACTGGCGGGCTTTGATGGAACAACCGGCCTCAGCGGAAAAGTCTCGGGCGGCGCGCAGTGGCTCAATGCCAACGGAATGTCGCTTGGTCTTGACACAAGCTACGGCGGCATTGGCAGCACCATCCAAAGCTTGAGCGTAGAAGGTAAACTGACCATACCGTTCTAAGCAACCCGCACTTGACTCCTGCGTGCCGCCCATGCTTCGTGCGCGACATGAATCAGGAGCGAGTTGAACATGACGATTGCATTCGTATTTCCAGGCCAAGGAAGCCAAGCAGTTGGCATGGGCAAAGCTCTGGCCGATAATTTTACGTCAGCTCGTGCTGTATTTGATGAGGTGGATGCAGCCTTGGCGCAAAACCTTTCCTCGTTGATGTGGGAAGGGCCAGAGAGCGATCTTACACTCACTGAAAATGCTCAACCTGCTTTGTTGGCGGTAAGCATGGCGGCAATGCGTGTGTTGGAAGCAGAACACGGCATCACAGTTGCCAATACCGCGAAATTTGTGGCGGGCCATTCGCTCGGCGAATACATTGCACTCGCTGCTGCGGGCACATTTACAATTGCAGACGCCGCACGACTTCTAAAAATTCGGGGCAAAGCCATGCAGGCAGCAACACCCGTTGGCACTGGAGCCATGGCTGCACTGCTCGGGTTGGATTTTGCAACTGCCGCCGCAGTGGCCGCTGAAGCCGCCCAAGGTGATGTGTGCCAAGCCGCCAATGATAATTCCGATGGTCAGGTTGTGGTCTCCGGCAGCAAAGCCGCTGTTGAGCGCGCCTGCGAAATTGCCAAAAACAAAGGCGCTAAGCGCGCCATCCTCCTTCCCGTCTCTGCGCCTTTCCATTGCGCTTTGATGCAGCCCGCCGCTGATGCCATGGCCGAAGCTTTGGCCAATGCCATAATGAAATCACCTGTGGTTCCAGTGATCGCCAATGTGGTGGCAGGCCCACTCACTGACCCAGTACTCATCCGCCAGAAACTTGTCGAACAAGTAACAGGCACCGTGCGCTGGCGCGAATGCGTGAGCTATATGGTTGCTAACGGCGTTAATGTGTTTGTTGAAATTGGTGCAGGTAAAGTATTGACCGGACTCGCAAAAAAGAACGCCCCCGATGCCCAAGCTTTTGCCGCCGGATCGCCAGTTGATATCGCAGCCGCGGCTGCAAATTTAAAGCAAGGATCATAACATGTTCAACCTCACCGGAAAAACCGCCCTCATCACTGGCGCCAGCGGCGGCATTGGCGCTGCCATTGCCAAAGCCCTTCACGCAGCAGGGGCCACCATTGCCATTTCCGGCACCCGTGTTGAAAAGCTTGAAGAACTAAAATCCCAGATCGGCGAAAATGTGCATGTGCTGCCTTGCAATCTCTCCAGCGCTGAAGATGTTGAAAAACTTATCCCTGCCGCTGAATCCGCAATGGGTGGGCTTGATATTTTGGTGAACAACGCTGGCATCACTAAAGATGGTTTGGCCATGCGCATGAAGGATGAAGATTGGCAAGCGGTGATTGATGTAAACCTCACCGCAAACTTCCGCCTCTGCCGTGCTGCCATGCGCGGCATGATGAAGAAGCGAGCCGGACGCATTGTCAACATCACGTCAATCGTGGGTGTGACAGGCAACCCCGGCCAAGCTAATTATGTGGCGTCTAAAGCCGGTGTCATCGGCCTCAGCAAATCCTTAGCGCAAGAACTGGCCACCAGAGGTGTCACCGTAAACTGCATAGCCCCAGGCTTCATCGCCACACCGATGACGGATGTGCTGAACGAAAAACAAAAAGAAGCCATCCTGTCAAAAATCCCCGCAGGCCGCATGGGCGGGCCAGAGGATATTGCAGCAGCGGTTTTATATCTGGCCTCCGATGAAGCCGGATACGTCACAGGCCAAACCCTGCACATCAACGGCGGCATGGCGATGATTTGATATTTGCTGCCAGAACTGCTATCTTACGTTTTTTGATCGATCAGGAAACGTAAGAACATGAACGCCGTCACCCTTTCCAGCAAATACCAAATCTCCATCCCAAAACATGTGCGTGAGCAAGAGGGTTGGAAGCCGGGCCAAAGACTGGCTTTTGTGCCGCAGGGAAAACACTATGTGCTTGTGCCAGTGCCAACAGCCGCAGAATTATTTGGCAGCATGAAAGGCGCAAACACTGAAAACTATCGCGACCGAGACGATCGTTACTAATGATTGTCTTAGATACCTCAGCATGGATTGAAATGCTTGTTGGCAGCAAATTGGGTGGACTTATTGACCAGCGTGCAAAAGACGCTGGCGAAATCATCGTTCCAACAATAGTCCAGCTGGAATTGGCAAAGTGGGCTTTGCGTGAAGAGGGCAATAAAAAGGCCGAGGACTTAATTGCACACACAAGTCAATTGCTCGTTGTACCACTCGATACAGGCATAGCATTTTCTGCGGCAACAATTTCACGCGATCACAAACTCCACACCACCGACGCCATCATCTACGCCACCGCACAAATGCACGATGCCCCACTGCTCACCTGCGATGCGCATTTTAAAGGCTTGGCTGGGGTGGAGTATTTTGAGAAATAGGCTAGGGTGTAGAGCTAATCATGCAAACACCCAAACACATGTCTGCCGTTCAGCTTATCGGCCATGGCGGCTTCGATAAGCTTGTCTTTAACGAGTGTGTGCCTGTTCCCTCAGCCGCACCGGGCGAAGTTCTCATCAAAGTGCTTGCAGCAGGCGTCAACAACACCGATATCAACACGCGCATTGGCTGGTACTCTTCAATTGCAACCGCCAGCACTGCTGAAGTGACAACAACAGATATAGCGCCAGCCGATGGCGATTGGACGGGAACAGGTCTCGTTTTTCCGCGCATTCAAGGTGCCGATGTTTGTGGAGAAATCTTAAGTGTAGGTTCTGATGTTTCGCCAATCCGCATTGGTCAAAGGGTTATCGTGCAAAGCTGCCTTTTATCTTTGCAGAAAGGTGAGTTCACGCCTTGGCTTGGTTCTGAACGTGATGGAGCCTTCGCCCAGTTTGTAGCAGCGCCTTCCGCCGACACATATCATATTCAATCAGATCTCACGAACTCGGAACTTGCAGCAGTGCCTTGCGCATATTCTACAGCCGAAAATCTTATAAGCCGCGCCGGTCTTAGCTCTGGAGAAAGAGTGCTTATAACTGGTGCATCAGGAAATGTTGGCATTGCGGCGATACAATTGGCTAAGCGCCGCGGCTGCCACGTTACGGCCGTTTCTGCCGCCAGTAAGTTTTCAATGCTTGGAGCTGACATGTATATCGAAAGAAATTGCTCAATTTTAAAAGAAGTGGGCAGAAGCGCTTTTGACGCTGTTGTGGATGTGGTTGGCGGTCCACAATGGTCAGAACTTTTAGATGTGCTTAAGCCTCGCGGCCGTTATGCCGTCTCAGGTGCAATTGCTGGACCAATCGTACAAATGGATTTGCGCAAACTCTACCTCAAAGATCTGACATTGTTTGGATGCACATCACAAAGCGCCGAAATTTTTCAAAATCTTGTTTCTTATATCGAAAAAGGTGAAATCAAGCCAATCATAGCCAAAGAATATCCTTTGCGAGATATCGCCTACGCACAAGAACAGTTTCTGACGAAAGCGCACATAGGCAAAATTGTGCTAATCCCACCTGCAGCTTGAATGTGATCTTTTGAATGAAACGAAAGCAAAATTCCCCCTTTTGACCTCGCGCAGAATTGTGCTAGGGAAATGCTACGGCAGTGAGGCGGGGGCCTTTGGGCATCCCTTCTCTATTCGTAAAAAGATTAATTGAGGGTACTAGCACATGAGCGATATCGCTGAACGAGTGAAGAAGATCGTAGTAGAACACCTGGGCGTTGATGCCGACAAGGTGAAAACCGAAGCGAGCTTCATTGATGATCTCGGCGCCGACAGCTTGGACACGGTTGAACTCGTGATGGCTTTCGAAGAAGAATTCGGCATCGAAATTCCAGATGATGCAGCAGAAACCATCCAAACGGTTGGCGATGCTGTGAGCTTCATCACCAAAACTTCTGCTTAATTCAGTTGCCCTTAAATCAAGGGCAATGCTTAAATAATCCGCGCGGGGTCAGGGCTTTTTGCATCCTGCGCCCCGCGCTTTTATGTGATGAGGTTGAATGATGCGTCGTGTCGTAATCACCGGCTTAGGCATGGTATCGCCATTGGCTCCCAGTGTTGAGGGAACGTGGAAGCGCATTCTTGCGGGCGAATCGGGCGCAGGCCCCATCACCAAATTTGATTGCTCTGATCTGCCAGCCCGTATTGCCTTTGAAATTAAAGAAGGTGATGGCACCAACAACACTTTAAAACGTGATGATTGGGTTGACAGCAAGGACCAACGCCGCTTCGATGATTTTATTCAATTCGCCTTAATCGCCGCCAAACAAGCCATGGCCGATTCGGGCTACAGCCCAAAAAACCCTGAAGAGCAATATCGCGCCGGTGTTATGGTGGGTTCCGGCATTGGCGGCCTGCCCAGCATTAGTGAAAACACATTGCTGCTGGCCGAAAAGGGCCACCGCAAAATCAGCCCATTTTTCATTCCGGGTTCATTGATCAATTTGGCCTCTGGTCTCATCTCAATCAACTTCGGGCTTAAAGGTCCAAACTCTGCTGTCGTCACTGCCTGCTCCACCGGCGCCCACGCCATTGGCGATGCTGCGCGGATCATTATGATGGACGATGCCGACGTGATGGTGGCCGGTGGTGCTGAAGCCACAATCTGCCGCATTGGCATTGCCGGTTTCATCGCCTGCAAGGCGCTTTCCACTGGCTACAACGATACGCCACAGAAAGCCTCGCGCCCCTATGATAAAGACCGTGATGGCTTTGTGATGGGTGAGGGGGCTGGTGTTGTGGTTCTTGAATCACTGGAACACGCCCAAGCGCGTGGCGCAAAAATCTATGCTGAAATTATTGGTTACGGAATGTCAGGCGACGCTTACCATGTGACGGCTCCCGCCGAAGATGGTGATGGTGCATATCGTTGCATGAAGGCAGCGCTGCGCCGCGCCCAAATTTCACCAAGCGAAATTGATTATATTAACGCGCATGGCACATCGACCCCGATGGGCGATGAAATTGAACTGCGCGCAGTTGAGCGCATGTTGGGCAATCACGCGGCCAATCTTTCTATGTCCTCCACAAAATCATCCACAGGCCATTTGCTTGGCGCTGCTGGGGCCATTGAAGCCATCTTCTCAACTTTGGCCATCCGTGACAATATATGCCCGCCAACCTTGAATTTGGACAATCCATCAGTGGAAACGCCGATTGATCTGGTGCCGAATGTGGCAAAGAAAAAAGAGATCAACACAGTTCTGTCCAATTCTTTTGGTTTTGGTGGCACAAACGCATCCTTGATATTGCGCAGATTTGCGGCATGATGCGTCCATTGCGGAGGATTGTACTTGAGCGACAACGAACCCTATCATCGCCTTCCTGATCCTTACATAAAAAAGGTGAGGCGGCCGGTGCTCACCCGCGTGTTCGGGTCGCTATTTTTGTGGGTGCTGGTATTTGGCGGTGTCACCAGTGCAATGGCATTCTGGGCCATCACAACCTTCACCGCGCCTGGCCCACTTGTCGCCTCTAAAATAATTGATATTGCCAAAGGCCAAGACCGCAGCTCCATTGCTGTTTCTCTGCAAGATGGAGGCGTCATTTCCGATGCGTATCTGTTCAGTGCGGCAGCAGCCGTGCAGGGCTTGCGCGGTTCAAAGCTCAAAGCTGGTGAATATGAGTTTCCAGCGGGAGCCAACATGCAAGATGTTTTGGGAACCATCATATCTGGCCGCTTCCTCACCTATAAAGTAACCATACCTGAAGGCTGGACGTCGCAAATGGCTGTGGCCAAATTGCAAGAGCAGCCGCAGCTTGCTGGCGATGTTTCCGCCGCTCCTGCTGAAGGTTCCATTCTGCCAGACACTTATGTGTTTAGCCGTGGCTTAACTCGGCAAAAACTTATCGAAGATATGCAGGCCGCTGAAACAAAATTGATTGATGAACTTTGGACCAAGCGCCCGGCCACAACACCTTTAAAGTCCAAAGAAGAACTTCTCATTCTGGCATCAATTGTTGAAAAAGAAACTGGCGTTGCTGAAGAGCGTCCGCAAGTGGCAAGCGTTTTTCTCAATCGCTTGAAGCTGGGCATGAAACTGCAATCAGACCCCACAATTATTTATGGCATTGTGGGCGGCAAGGGCAAACTTGATCGCCCATTAACCCGCGCAGATATTGATGCCGTCACACCTTATAACACTTATCAAATTCCAGCCCTGCCGCCGGGGCCCATCGCCAATCCCGGTCGTGCCGCATTGGAAGCCGTGCTCAACCCAGCCTCAACCGCATATCTTTATTTTGTGGCCGATGGTTCTGGCGGCCATGCCTTTGCCACAACTTTGGATGAGCACAATGCCAATGTTCAAAAATGGCGGGCTCAGCAAAATTTACCAGCGGAAGCGGCACCAACCACTACACTTGAAGTGTCAGCCGCAAACACTGTTGCACCGCAGCCTTTGCCAGATGTGCAAACACCGCTATTTAAAAAGGCCGCCGTTAAACCACGAGTGAAAAAACCGCCTGTTAAGAAAAAGGCTAAGCCAGTCATTCCGCCTGAGCCAACAATAGACATTCCGCCTGAACCATGACCATTGCCAGCATGACAGGTTTTGCCAGAAGCACAGGCGCGCATGGGCATTTCACTTGGGCGTGGGAATTGAAAAGCGTGAATGGCAAATCCTTCGACGCCAAATTGCGCTTGCCGCAAGGCATGGACCACATTGAACCATTGGCCAGAGCAGCCCTCATGCAAGGTTTTAAGCGCGGCAATGTGCAAGCCGCCCTTTCCACCGCTGGCAATGATGGGCAAGAGAAAATCGCTGTCAACGAAGTGGTGTTGGATAATTACATCGCACTGGCCGAAAAACTTCACACCCGCATTGGTGGCACAAAGCCCAGCACAGAATCTTTCCTCACTTTGAAGGGCGTATTCGAATATGCCGTAACCGAAGTGAGCGAGGAAGAACAAGCAGGGCGCGATGCTGAAATTCTGACAACTTTGAATGAAGCTATAACAGCCTTGGCCAAAGCCCGCCGTGCAGAAGGTGCGCGCTTGCTCGAAATTCTTTCCGCACAAGTCACTCGCATTGAGGAGCTTACTTTGGCGGCGCGCGATAACCCCAGCCGCACGCCGGAAACAATTCGCGCACGGCTCAAAGATCAAGTGACAAGGTTGCTCGAAACTGGCGCATCCTTCGATTCTGAGCGCCTGCACCAAGAAGCCGTAATCATCGCCACGCGGGCGGATATTCAGGAAGAAGTGGACCGTCTCATCGGCCATGTGGAAGCCGCCCGCGAACTTTTGAGCAGCCGTGAACCCGTTGGCCGCAAGCTGGATTTTCTAGCGCAGGAATTTAACCGCGAGGCCAACACGCTCTGCTCCAAAGCGGGCGATAAGGCCATGACAACCATCGGCCTAGAGCTTAAAACCACCATCGATCAATTGCGCGAGCAGGTGCAAAACATTGAGTAAGATTGCAAGACGTGGGCTTTTATTCGTCATGTCCTCGCCATCCGGCGCAGGCAAAACCACCTTGTCGAGAAAGCTGATCGAATCCGATGGCAACATCGCCATGTCCATCTCGGTCACCACCAGAAAGCCACGGCCAGGCGAGGTTGATGGCAAAGATTATTACTTCATCAGCAAGCAAAAATTTGACGCGATGATATCAACACAAGAGTTGCTGGAATGGGCCAACGTCTTCGGCAATCTCTATGGCACCCCTAAACAGCCTGTCGAAGAAGCCTTGGCAAAAGGCCGCGATGTGCTGTTCGACATTGATTGGCAAGGCACACAGCAATTGGCGCAAGCCATGGAAGATGATCTAGTGCGCCTGTTCATCCTGCCACCAGATGCAGATAGTTTACGAACCCGACTAATCGGCCGCAACCAAGATGCAGCCAGCGTAATAGCCAAACGCATGGCCGAAGCGGGAAGAGAAATCAGCCATTGGCCAGAATATGATTATGTGGTGGTCAATGAAAATGTCGATGCAGCCCACAAGGAAGTGGTGGCGATATTAACAGCGGAGAGATTGAAGAGACGGCGGCAGTTGGGGCTGACGGATTTTGTACGCGGGTTGATGACAGGGTTGTGAGTGGTGGCAGAATTCGCGCTGTCCAAGCTACATTAACGAAAATGAGACAGCGGATGAGCTAACAAGGTCCAAAAGAAATTTCTCAGTAGCTTCAGCCAATGGGTTGTTGGGATTTTCAATTTTGATCAATTCCATCTCGCATTTATACCCATCAGAGTGAAATCCATTTCTTGTGAGAATAACAGCACCATAGTTTTTGGAATTTTCATCCCGCATAATCTGTTCTTTCCAATCTCGAAATCCACCAGCAACTACCGAGAGGTCAACAAAGAGAACCGCCTCTTGGTCGGTAGGGACTTGTTTCGTTTTATCTTTGAGTTTTAAAGCCGCACCTAAGTCGGGAACATGAAGATAGGCAACTCCAAATGAATGCAACTCCAAACTTCCGTGCTGCCTTACGGAAACAGGATCAGACACATAGCTCAAAGCTTTAGTTCTTTCATCCGTATCGTGAGGCACCGTAAAAAATTCTGCTATCCCACTGAACGCTCCTTCTGCGGGTTTTTGTTTTAACCAGTCGGTTATTTGGGAGTATTCGTTATCGTCGACTGGTCTCTTTACGACAACAATGCAGCGCCTCGACGGGTCAATTTCGGAGGCCAGTCTTGCAAGCTCATTTCCCCGTTTATCAATTATGCTTTGTGCAGTAGCACTTCTTTTCCTGGTAGCTTCAACATAGACCCATTTGCTATTATTTGAAGGTTTGAATCGACAATCAGATTTTTTTGGTCCGCCATTAACAATTGGCTCCAATTCGACAAGTGCAGCGTGGCGCGCGATTTTTGCACCAACGGAAATCTCAAAATCGACGTCGTCGAAGCAAGTTCCGTTTGCGAGTTTTCTTTTCAACTCGTCAAACCCATTTATCGTACTTAGGTGCTTAAAATCTTCCCAAAGAGAAACGAACATTTCCAATTGGCAGATACCTCGGTAGATTCTATCTTTCTTGAGTATTGCAATTATACTCGGGTCAGTTTGGATGTAGGCTTTCAATGCTGTCTCGACCCAGGGCTTGCCAAAAAGATTCGCAAATCCATTTAGGGCTGCCAAAGCTCTTTCATTATGCTGAGGTGAAAGTTGCCCGCCACCGACTTCTTCAAGATCTTGTTTGGTATACATTTGTGTATGGTCCTCAAAAGTAAGTGTAGATTACAGGACATCCAAATTTTGTCATCCCCACACTTGTTGCTGGGAACCATGGTGGCTGCCGGTGAGATTCATAATTTTGGATTTGCACCCAGCAAGATGGGTTGCCGGAATAAATCCGGCAATGACAAGAGGTGGTATACCCCGTCATTCCGTCCAAGGGCCTTTAGCCCTGAGGGGCACGCGCTCTTTAATCTGTCATCCCGACGAAAGTCGGGATCCAGACCAACGCCTTCGGTGTTCAATAACTGAGCGGTGTGCCACTTCTTCTGGGTCCCGACTTTCGTCGGGATGACAGGGGAGGGTGTTTGTATCCTCAACCCCGTCATTCCGTCTCGCAGGAATGACGGTTTGGAGGGAGCGCAGGTGCTGTAAAACTACCTTGACATTTAATCGTTTATAAACGAATATACCTCATGTATGAAATTCGCCACTACATTACAGAAGATGCGAAAGACGTTTATCTCGAGTGGTGGTTGAAACTGCGTGATGTAAAAGCTCGTATTGCTGTAGATCGGCGTGTGAACCGAATTGAACTCGGAAATTTTGGCAGGACTGGCAAAGGAGACCAAGCGTTGAAAGTTAAACCACATGATGATGCAATGGCCGAAGCCTATCGCAAAGACCCGGCCTATGCGCTGCAATTGCTCAACGCCATTCTTGATGATGGCGATCAAAGCGAGTTTTTAATTGCACTTCGACAAATGGCTAAGGCTTTTGGTGGTGTGCAGGCGGTGGCCGAACAAGCTGATCTCAATCCAACGCAACTCTATCGCACTCTGTCGCCCGATGGCAATCCGGCCTTGAGTAATTTTTCTGCGATTCTGAAAGCGATGGGGATGAGGCTTTCGGTGCAGGCGGATGTGAGATAGTTAAAGCCGCTCCAACACCATCGCCAGCCGCGCAAAGTCGGCCATACTCACTTGCTCCGCCCTTGTTGTTGGGTCAATGCCTAACGGCTCCAGCACGGCTTCGGGATTGGCGAATACCCTCTTCAAACTCGAACGCAACATCTTGCGCCGCTGCCCGAAGCCTGCGGCCGTTACCCTCTCCAGCAATTCCATTTTGCATGGCGGTTCGCACACCGCGCGTGGAACCAAATGAACAATTGAACTCGTAATCTTCGGTGGTGGCGTGAAGGCACTTTTGTTCACGTCAAACATCCGTGTGGCCTCACAGCGCCATTGGCTTAAAATTGATAAGCGCCCATAAGCATCATCGCCCGCGTTGGCAGCAATCCGCATTGCCACTTCTTTTTGAAACATCAGCGTGAGCGATGAAAACCATGGCGGCCATTCTTTTGGTGTAAGCCAGCCCACCAGCAAAGCCGTAGCCACATTATAGGGCAGGTTGGCGACAATTTTAGCCGGGCCTTTGATTACACTTGCCCAATCAACTTCGAGAGCGTCGGCAGAAATAACTTCAAGCCTGCCCGGATAAGCGGCGGCGATTTCAGCCAGCGCAGGCAGTGTTCGCTCATCGCGCTCAACGGCGATCACCTTGGTGGCCCCCTCCATCAGCAGCGCCCGCGTCAACCCTCCTGGGCCGGGGCCAACTTCAACAATGGTAAAACCTTCCAGCGTGCCAGCAGTCCGCGCAATGCGGCGCGTGAGATTTAAGTCAAATAGAAAATTCTGGCCCAGAGATTTCTTCGCTGCAAGTCCATGCCGCTCAATCACTTCGCGCAGGGGCGGCAAACCATCATCAAGCATTATACGTCGCCATGGAATGCGCCAACTTGATTGCAGCAATTAAGCTTGATGGATTTGCCTTGCCCGTGCCAGCCAATCCAAGCGCCGTGCCGTGGTCTGGCGAGGTGCGGATGAAGGGCAAGCCCAAAGTTACATTCACACCGCCATGAAAATCCAAAGTCTTGGCCGGGATCAAAGCTTGATCGTGATACATGCACAAAATGGCATCATAAGTGCCGCGGGCCTCGGCGTGAAATGCAGTGTCGGCGGGCAATGGTCCTAGCACGGCAATACCAGCGCCCCGCAATTCTAAAACAGCGGGCAGCACAATGGATTGATCTTCATGGCCCATCGCGCCATTTTCGCCCGCGTGCGGGTTCAACCCGGTGACGGCAATGCGTGGGCGGGCAATACCAAAATACTTTTGCAAAGAGGAAGCAACAATTTTGCCTTGCGCCACGATGGCCGCACTCGTCAAAACCTTTGGTACTTCCGATAAGGGAATGTGAACTGTTACTGGCACAGCACGCAAATCTGCGCCCACCAGCATCATCACTTCTTGCCCCGCACATTTAGCAAGTGATGCCAAAAAATCTGTGTGGCCCTGAAACTTAAAACCCACATCATACAAAGCTTCTTTTTGAATGGGGTTGGTGACGATGCCGGAAGTCTCACCTGCCATGCACAGCGCCACCGCTTCTTCGATTGCGGCAATCACCCATGGTGAATTTTTGGGATTCAATTGACCCGCAACACAAAGTGCGGGCAGGGGGCGATGCAACACCGGAATTGCAGTGGCAAAAACTTTCGCCGCTTGCTCAAGATTTTCAACGCGCCGATATGTGCCACCGCGTGATGCAAAATAATCCGCATCACCAATCAAACAAAACGGAACGCTGTCTCGAAGTGCCGCCCAAGCTGCAGCCGTAATTTCAGGCGCTATAGAAGCAGGTTCGCCGGGGGTGAGCAGCAGCATCTTGGTCATTGCGCGTAGGATTGATCTTTATATTCAATCACCGCATGTTTGCGCATAATGGCAATATATTTTTGTTCCACAGCGGCATAACGTTCGTTCAAAACAGCATTTTCAATTTGTTCGCGTGTGGGCATTTGCGCATTGGGTTTTGGCGGTGTAATTTTTTTCGTACCACAAAACGCCACCACTTGAATTCCATTTGGAGACCGCATTGGGCCATGGGCTTTGCCAACACCTTTGCTGTCAAAAAGCGCCTTCAATTGCTTAGGCAGGCGCTTGCCATCTGCTTCAATTTTCTTGCCCACCTTCACATTGAAAATTCCCGTTGCCGCAGATTTGGCACTGCCACAACCTTTAAACCGTTGCAGATATTGCCCAGCTTCAATGGCGCGGGATTGCAACAATTGCGGATCATTGCCTTCAACCGGGAAGTTTATTTCCATAATTGAATAGACTGTAATGGGCTGCATCCGAGGGTCTGCCATTATCTTGGAAATTTTTCCGTTTATCTCAGCCTTTATAGCCGCCATTTTTTTATCAACAGCAGCAGGGCTCACTTCCACCTTTTCTTTAAATTTTGTGCTGAGCAATCGGCCGAATGCCATTTGTGCCGCCACATAATCGCGCAACGCGGTGATGGAAATGCCCTGTTTGCTAAGCTTTGCCTTAAGCCCAGCTTGATCAGTTTTCAGGCCAGTGGCCATGCGCTTTAAACGATCATTAATATCGGCTTCTGTTGCGTCCATACGGTTGGTTTTTGCTTCAGCAATTTTCACCACATCATCAATGAGTGAGTTGGCAATTTTTTTGCGATCAGGCTTTGGCCCGCCTTGGCCCAAAACTTCCAACAGGCGAATGCGTTGATCAATATCAAATGTGGTGATGGGCACATCATTAACCGTAGCTATCACCACCGATTCTTGTGCGGCAACAAACTGCGATTGCATAACCAGCAACCCGCACACAAGCAGTGTGAATAATCTAATCAAAAGCTCACCATATCTTTAGAATTTGGAAGAGAAACCCGTTTTGCCCAACGTAGCAAATTCGATCGACATCATCACTCTGTCTTCGGTGGCATGTGAAAGCGCATCCTCGGTTCCAGTATAAGACAGTTTGAAGTTCATGCAGTCGCAATCAAATTCCAATCCAGCAGTTTTACGGGTCAACACGTCATTTTCAACATCATAACCAAGTCCACCAAACACATACCACCCTGCGGAGATTTGTTGTCTGGCATTTGCAGAAACCCAGTGTTCCGCAACGGTGCGGCCATAATTGGGTTCAGCGCCAAAATTAAGATAGCTCACATCGGCTGAAAAACTGTCAAAAGTGAGGCTGGCAGTCGCCTCTTGCCGATTAACTTGGCTGAGGTCTTCTTCAATGCGGGCCTGATAAGACAACGTAAGCCCTTCCCATGGCTGCACAGCAATGGCACCCACCAAATCAGATTGTGTGCCATCTAAGCCAGAGCCAGCACCAAAACTATTCTCGCCAGCCAAATGCACAGATTCGCCAATGCTGGCTCGCACATAATTTCCGCCATTGCCAATTAAGGCATAAGTTAATCCAAGATTGGCCCACGTGCCTGCTTCATAACGGTCAAGACCAGTGAACCGATCAGATAAGAATAAGCTGCTTGAATCGAAGTTCAAGGTGATCGCATCTTCATTCCCAATTTTGTCTGCATCGCTTTCATCAGCAGCTGAGATAATTTGGAACACGGGTGAAACAATGCTCTGGCCTGATGCAAAGTTGGCAATGAACGGGTAACGCGCGTCCACACCCACTGTTGGCAAAATCCGCGTGGTTGTTTCAGTATCGCGGAAACCGCCAGGCACCGAAGCATCCGGCACATTATTGGTCACATAAATATCGCTGCGCAATTTTGCGAAGGGCGTAATCACCGTGCCAGCATCGCCAATAAACTGTGTCTTCCATTCCACTTCGGCCGTGCCACGCGTTTGGCTGGTGCCATGGTTTACGGTGTTGAAGGGAACATCAGCTTGGTTGCGTTCAATGGCGTAGATATTCCAATTGAATTTAAGGTCGCCACCCAATGCAATATCATCAATAATTTTTTCGCCCGTCACAAAGGGCAGGGCTGTTGGCAAGGTGTCGGCATTCACACCACTGTCCAAAGCGTTAAAGCTTAATGCGCGCGCATCAACATAAGTCTGGTCCCAAATGCCAGTGGCATAAACTTGGTTCTGCGCAATGTTGCGGCCATCATAATCGTAATCATTCAGGAATGTGCGATCGGTAACGGCTGTGCCATCCCATCCCCAATTCCAATCATTATTTATCGCGAACTTACCTTCAGTGCGAACTGCACCTCGCCAAGTTTCCCCGGAAACTGGTGGCGATGATTGATAGGCACCATAAGTGTGCACATTATAGCTGCCTGTTTCCAAGCGGTGCCGCCATTCCACATCACCAGCAACACCTTGCTCGCTGTTGACCATTGGTGTGATCGTCAGATCATAATTTGGTGCCAACGCCCAGAAATATGGAGTGGCCACGCCATATCCATAAACGTCGCCTTTTTTAAATTGAGGTGCCAAAAAACCAGTGCGGCGTTTCACACTTGGGTCTGGCTGTTGCCAATAAGGAAGCGCTGCAACCGTAACACCGCGAATTTTCAAACGCGGGTTCACATGATAAAGATTGTGGCTGTTAGTGTCATGTGTGGTTTGATCTGTTTCAATCACCCACAACGGGTCGCCATTTTTGTCTTCGCAATTTTTACAAGCTGTATAAGAAGCATTTTCATAAACCGTAATGCCGTCACTTGTGTGCTGCACATATTCAGCGGTGATGGTTACATCATTGGTGAGAAGCGCGCGGATGTGGCTGGCAAAACCAGCTTTGAATTTTTCTGTCATGGCCAGTGTATCAGCTTGCAGAACATTGCCGTTGGGCTCGCGCAATTCCACCGAACCATTGGCTTTAAAGGCACCCGTGAGCTGATTATATTCAATGCGCGAAGCCACTAAAACATATGGCCCATAAGTCATCCGCACCATGCCGGTGGCAACAGCGATCTGCGTGTTGGGATCAAAACTTATGCGCGCTGCAACCACATCAGCAATGTCGCCCTTTTCCGGAGCAAACAAAATTGGTGCAACAAAATCTTTTTCGACAATAGCAAAACTTGGGGTGATTTGAACAAAACTAGCAACAGCGGCAATGCCAAGCAAAAGGCTGCCACGAGAAACATATTCCCGTAACGACAAGCTCCAGATTTTATGGTGCTTCGGAATAGTAATAACCCCACACAAATCACGCAACGTTTCAATTCATTAACGGTTTTTAACCGCGCCGTGAAGTGCTATATTACGGTTATAAATTAAACCAAATTGAGTCCTTGACGAGACCACTTAAAAACAGGGTGAACACCGCGTTAACAGTGGCAGTTGCTGCAACTTTGGTCAGCCGCTATGCAAGGTCCAGCTATAAACCAAGGATTCTAAGATGAAAATCAACTTCACGTCAGCACACCCTTCAAAAACAGGAACACTTGTGGTGTTTGCAACGCAAGGTGCAAAACTAACCCCAGCAGCTGAAGCTGTGGATAAGGCCAGCAAGGGCCAGCTGACCCGTGCCATGAAGGCCGTGAAATTTGATGCCAAGCGCGACTCAATTCTTGATATTATCGCAGTTGCTCCAAGCTTAGATCGCGTGTTGATTGTGGGCCTTGGCAAAGTGGAAGAACTTGTAGCCCGCGAGATTGAACTTCTAGGCGGAACCATTGCAGGCGCTTTGCAAACTGCCAAGCTGCAATCAGCTGCGATTGCTTTTTCCGTCGCCGGATTGAAAGGACTGACTGAAGCAGAAGCTGCAAGCCTCATCGCGTCAGGTGCAGCTCTCCGCGTTTATAGTTTTGAACACTACAAAACCAAAAAGCCAGATGCCACAAAGCCATTGGCCAGCCTCACCATCCACTGCGCCAATGCGGAAAAAGCCAAGGCCGCATTCGCCCCCCTTTCAGCGGTGCAAGAAGGTGTTCACTTGGCGCGCGATTTGGTCAATGAACCAGCAAACATTCTCTATCCCGCCGAGTTCGCCAACCGTGCCAAAGCTCTCGCCAAAGCGGGTGTAAAAATCGAAATTCTCGGCCCCAAGGAAATGAAGAAGCTTGGCATGGGAGCACTTCTGGGTGTGGCCCAAG
>JAYUPT010000285.1:0-6294 GCA_043759965.1 Aestuariivirga sp.
TGATAACCCGCAAATGCGCCAATCAAGGCTACTGGCGTTAGCCACGCACAAACTTCCAGCGATGCAAAGTTGATCTGCCCAAGCTGCCAATAGGGTGGCAGTTTTAAAAGATTGATGATTGCAAAAACAATCGTGGTTGTTCCCGCATAAGTCATTTTATCAAGCTTCAGCGGCAACACATACATTTGGTATGGTGGGCCACCCGCATGGGCCACAAAGCTGGTGAAGCCGGTTAAGCTGCCCCAGAATGTTGCCAGTGGAATGTTTTCTGTGGCTGGTTTCACGTCGCGTCTCAGCTTGAGCAAAGCATCAACAAAAAACGAAAGCCCAATGAACCCCACAATCAATTTAACCACATCGGCATTGGTGATGGAGGCTGCGGCCCAGCCGATTAAAATGCCAATCGTTGCCGTTACCACCATCAGCTTTATAACGCGCAGATCATAGCTCTTGCGATACATCCACAGGCCATACCAATCGCTGATCACCAGCAATGGCAGCAACAATCCGGCAGCCACCACTGGCGATGTTACCTGCGCCAACACAGGCACGCCCAACACACCCACACCCGGCAACCCGCCTTTTGATGCTCCAACTAAGAATGTTGCAATGATTGCAAATACCCAGAACCACAGATCGAGATGGATCATTAGGCTTCTGGCCCGAGCATTACTTTCGAAAAATCAATCTTCAAAAATGTCGCAATCGCTTCAGTTACAAAATTATGATCGCTACGTTGTGGCATGCCTGAAACCGAAACCGCGCCAACAACGCCCGTACCAATAATGTGGATCGGAAATCCACCACCTTCTTTGGCATAGTCCACCGCATTTAGGCCCCGACTTTCATTAAAGCCCAAACCACGTTCCTCATACTCGCGCCCGACGCGATAAGAGCTTTTGTGAAAGCGCATCACTGTGTTCACCTTGCGCCGCACCCAATCAGGGTTTTCGGGTGTGGTGCCGGGCATGGCGGTATAAAACAATGGCCTAGTGCCAATGCGAATATCCATCACCATGGTCAGGTTTTTAAGTTGGGCAAGCTCGCGCAAAATTTGTCCGAGGGCCCAAGCATCGGCTTCATCAAATTTCGTAAAGCGCAAAACTTCCTCTTGCCGCTTCATGCAGGCAATATCATCCACCAGACTCACTTTAATTTTCTCCACCACAGCGTTTGCACCAGTTTGTCTTAAACCAACCGCAAATGCAAAAGAGGATTGTATGCAAGTGAGAAAACTCAGTGGCTTTGGTAAGCTGGTTTGGAGCCGCGCGAATATATTCCACCCGGCCTTTGGAAATTGGATAAGTGCAGTTAAGCTTTTGCCGCCTTTCAAACATGATTGAAAGGTAGTAGTGTTGCATTACGATTGTTTTCGAAGGGGCGTCCATGATGGCACAATTTATTCGCACTCCAATTTTAGCAATGGCGCTTTTTCTAAGTGCTATTCCATTTTTGGCGCAGAGTGCTGAAGCAAAATCCACCTTCATGGCCGAATGCAGTGCCAAATATAAAGCCGCTAAAGCTGATGGCAGCATTGATGATACGACCAAGTGGACCGACTTTATGAAGGAGCAATGCAAGGATTTGCAAACTGATGCAGAAGCTGCCCCTGAAGAAAAAGAAACGAAGGCCAAAACCACTGCAAAAAAAGCAGAGACCCCAGTTGAAACTATTGCCGCAACACCAAGCGGTAGCTTTATTAAAGATTGTTCTGCGGCATGGAAAACCATGAAGACCAACAACACCGTGCCAGAGGGCCTGACATGGAAGGCTTTCGTAACTGGAAAATGCGTGGCAACACCTACCGTTGCATCTGTTAAAGCCACCGTGCCTGATGCTACGTTTATGGAAAAATGTGCGGCTGATTGGAAGGCAATGAAAGCCGCGTTCACAGTTCCAGAAGGACTAACTTGGAAAACTTTCGTCAAAGGCAAATGCGTTGAAAAGCCTGTCGTTACAAAAGTGGTGGCAACCAAAAAGAAAGCAGACAAAAAAATTGCTGCCGTAGAGCCTGAAGCCAGCACCGAAACCTTCCTTCAAAAATGCAGCACTGATTGGAAAGCCATGAAGGCCGCAAACACAGTTCCCAAGGGTTTGACATGGGTTGCCTTTGTCATTGGCAAATGCGTGGCAAAACCTACTGAAGCTAAGACCGCTGAAACAACTGACAACAAGACATTTTTCAAGAAGTGCAGCGACGATTGGAAAGCAATGAAAGCGGGCAACACCGTTCCAGAAGGTTTGACGTGGAGGCAGTTTGTAACTGATAAGTGCATACTTGAAGGCACCACCGAGCCAACTAAAGTTGTTGCTAAGAAAACTAAAAAGAAAACTGCGGTTGATGAAGTGGCTCCAACTGAACCCAGCGCCGCTGACGAAATTAAACCAGTCAAATTGGTGGATAAGAATGGCAAATCCTTCACCGCTGGCCAACTTGCAGCCCATGCCCGTGCCCGCACTTGCGGTGCAAAATGGCGAGCAGAAAAAGTTGCTGGCACATTAGAGGATGGTGCAAAATGGCCACAATATTGGTCAACTTGCAACTCGGAACTGAAGACAGCTAGCCAATAGGTTATTGAAATTGCTAATAAAAGGCTCCGGCAACGGGGTCTTTTTTGTTTTACACAACAAAACTAATATGTACTATTGTATGTTACATATAAATCACTATGTGAGGGGTGTCTTCTCATAACCCCAACTTAAAAGGATTTATCATGTATCTCGTCACTGGCGCTTCGGGCAACTTAGGCCAAGCCGTTATCAATCACTTGCTCACCACTTATAAAGTTCCCGCCAACAAAATCATCGCTGTCACCCGCGATTCTGCAAAGTTAACTGACCTGAAAGCCAAAGGCGTTGTTATTCGCGATGGCAATTTCAATGATGAAGCGCAACTCACGAAGGCTTTCGCAGGTGCCACACGCCTGCTTCTCATTAGCACTGATGCAATGGAACCCGGGGTTCGCGGCAAGCAACACGCCACCGCCGTAAGTGCTGCGGAAAAAGCTGGTGTGGCACATGTGGTTTACACATCAATGCCAAATGCGAATAAATCAGCGGTGCTGTTTGCACCTGACCACGCTGGCACGGAACAGAAATTGACCGATTCAAAATTGGCGGGTTGGACGGTTCTGCGCAACAATTGGTATGCTGAAAACCTGTTCTTTAGCATTCCTCAAGCCCTGCAGTCCGGCACGCAATATAGCGCTTCAGCCCAAGGCAAAACCGCCTATATTGTGCGTGATGATTTGGCGCGGGCCGCTGCTGCCGTTCTCTCATCCGACAAGGGCGGTAAGCATACTTACACCCTATCGGGTTCTAAGGAATATACAGTTGACGACGTTGCTAAATTGACCAGCGCCGTTACAGGTAAGCCGCTAAATGTGGTTCATGTGCCGGTTGACGGCCTTGTCCAAGGGATGCTCGGCGCAGGCCTGCCCGAAGGCATGGCAAGGCTGTTTGCCTCATTCGATGCGGCAACAGCACAAGGCGATTTATCTGGCACCTCTGCTGACTACAAAACGATCACTGGCGTTGAGCCTCAGAGCTTTGAGCCTTGGTTGAAAAGTAATGCAGCAGCGCTGAGTGTTTCGGCAGCACATTAAAACTACAAGCGAAGGCCCTAGCGATGGGGCCTTTTTTTAATGCTAAAAACACCTCACCAAATCATTCCAAAGATCATCTCCATCTTCAATACCAACTGAAAAGCGGAATATGCCTTCGCCAGTGTACTGACGAAACCTTGCAGCGGCTTCGGGCGCATGCTTATAGGTTGATTTCTCAATATCGTCGGTGCCGATCCAGCAAATCAAGCTGCGGTGATGACCGAGCGACACGGCATAATGAATAAGTTCCAATTGCTTCACCATGCGCTTGGCCAGTTCCATGCCATCTTCATGGGTTTGAAAGGTCAACATGCCGGAGAAATTTTTCATTTGGCTTTTAGCAAGGGCGTGTTGCGGGTGCGAGGCAAGGCCTGGATAAAACACGCGCTTGATCGCCGGGTGCCCTTCCAAGTGTGTGGCGAGTTTCATAGCAGCCTCTTGATGCGCCTTCATCCGGATGGGCAATGTAGCGGCACCACGCAGAATGAGCCACGCATTGAACGGCGAAAGAATGCCACCAAAATGCACAGTTGATTCCAAATTGAGGACGCTCAATTCAGATTTATTACCAATCACAGCCCCGCCCATCGCATCACCATGGCCGCCAATATATTTGGTGAGCGAGTGCACCACAAAATCAGCCCCCAAGCGCAAAGGTTTGGTGGCTATCGGTGTGGCGTAAGTTGAATCAACCACCACATCACGCACGCCCTTGTCATGGGCAATCTTAGCCAAGGTTGCAATGTCACAAATTTCCATGGTGGGGTTGGCTGGTGTTTCCAACCACACCATGCGCGTGTTTGGTTTGATGGCAGCGGCAAAAGCCTGCGGGTTAGACGTATCCACAAACGAAGTTTCAATGCCAAAACGCGGCAAGGTGTATCGCGCCAGTTCAGCAATACCGACATAGTTAGAATCGGGCATCAACAGATGATCACCCGCACTCAACCGCCCGGCAATCAGCGCATGTCCGGCGGCTACACCTGATCCAAACGCCAACGCAAATTCCGCGCCTTCAAGTGCTGCAAGTTTATCCTCAAGCTGGCGCACCGTGGGGCTGGACTCACGTCCATAGATAAAACCCTTATAGTCCTTGTCATCAAGCGCCGAAAAGCCGGGCACCTCAGTTGGCGCAAACGTGGCCGACATAACAAGATTAGGCGAAGAGGCCCGTGTAGCCGGATCAACAAATTCCCCCGCATGAACAGCCACAGTGGCCTCGCTGAAAATGGCGCTGTTTTTTCCGGTGATGGTCATGGTCGCTTTGGCCTTTACGCTATTTTTGATTGACGATATGTATTATTTATGGTACGGACTAAGCATTGAAAGACTACAACATGCTTTCTGTCACTTTCTACAAATCCGCTATGGGCAATGACCCTGTTGTAAAGTGGTTTCGTGACCTGAACAAGGAAGATCGAAAACGCGTGGGGTTGGATTTACTGCGTGTGCAGGAAAATTGGCCAGTTGGAATGCCAATATGCAAATCACTTGGAAAAGGTTTGTGGGAAGTTAGGTGTACACTTTCAAATAGTCGAATATCACGAGTTATGTTCTTTACGCATGATTCTGAAATTTGCGTGGTGCACGCTTTCATCAAAAAAACGCAAACCACGCCTCTACTGGAACTAGAACTGGCGCGCAAGCGCATGAAGGAGATGCAATCGTGAAAGCTAATGTAGCAAAACGCATGACGTTGAACGAACTTCTTGTTGAAGAAGGCACATTTGACGAGTTGAACGCAATTGTCGCGAAAGAACGACTTGTTTGGCTTTTCGAAAAAGAAATGAAAAAGAAAAAGCTCAGCAAAATGAAAATGGCCGAAGCCATGAAAACCAGCCGTGCGCAGCTTGATCGTTTGCTTGATCCCAAGAGTGGCAACGTAACGCTGGCCACGATGCAGAAGGCTGCCAATGCAGTGGGGAAGAGTTTGCGGGTGGAGTTGGTTTAGATATTTCATACTCCCACCTTCTGTCATCGTCGGATTTATTCCGGCGAACCATGCTGCAACTTGGTGAGCACTGGACTTGTGGCACGATGGGTTGCCGGAATAAATCCGGCAAAGGCTCAATGTGAATTCGCAAGTTGATCAAGTTTGGAGGCAAATCATGACTGATTTTGGAAAGTGGTCTGATGCAGGACTGCCTCATAAAAGTTGGACTAATACTTATATCGAAGACCTAGGTTCCCCAGATCAAACTTGTGAAATGTGCGAAAAGGAACAAATTAGATACGTGCATTATATGAGTCATTTAGATTATCCCGACGAGCTACAATGTGGCTGTATTTGCGCCGGCAAAATGGAGGAAAACCCTGTTGCTGCACAAAATTGAGATATAAAACTACGTAACCGTTCTTCAAGAAAGCGAAATTGGTTAAAGTTAAGTGGATGGCATAAGAGTAGCAAAGGTAACTCAACGATTACAAAGGAAGGCTATCGCGTAACTGTTTTCAAAAAGGGTTCTGGGTACAAGGCATCTGTAGTAGAATTAACAAATGAAAAGGCTCCGTTTTTTTCGCGCAAAGTCTATAACACTGAACAAGAAGCGCAAAATGCGTCATTCGACCAATTGGAATACATGAAAGAAAGTAACTAGGGTGTGGACTCAATTGCACCAGCACCTGAGTGCGAAGATGTAGAGCATTGAGCGGAAGTTTCTGGCGGTTTTTTCGAAGCGAGTTGCGAGCC
>JAYUPT010000286.1:0-18561 GCA_043759965.1 Aestuariivirga sp.
AGCGGCTTGACGCACATGGCCACGGCGCAAAGCGGAACGGATGGAGCTTGAAGAATAGGGCGCATTGCTATCGCCATCATCTGTCACTTGATCAACTACGGTAACGCCGAAATTGTGTACAGCGCCCTGCTCACGCAAAGTGTCTGAACCACCTTTGCGGCCTTTGCCGAAATGGAAATCATAGCCAGTCACAATATGCGAAAGGCCAAGCCGTTCAACCAAATGGGTCTTGATAAAGTCTTCTGGAGTGGAATTGGCCAGCGTTTCATCGAATGCGATGGACACTACAAAACTTGCACCCAGCGCTTTGGCGAGGCGGTTTTTAAGCGCTGGTGGGGTGAGGCGAAAGACGGGTTCTTGTGGGCGGAAATAAGTTCTGGGATGCGGCTCAAACGTTAAGATGCCCCAAGCCTTGCCCTGTTGTTCGGCCAAGGTTTTGGCGATTCTCAGCAATTGCTGGTGACCACGGTGCAGGCCATCAAAATTGCCAATCGCCACTATGCTGCAACGCAAGTGAACTGGTAAAATTTCATGTGATGCAATCGTAATCATGGCTGTATTCATAACAGGGGCCTTAGCCAAAACTTCAAGTCCAGTCTAGCTCTGGCAGAGATTTGACAATCTGTGCTGATGGCACCACGCGCATCACATTCGCTAAAACATCGACACCAGAGTTAATGCCGCCGGTGATCAGCACACACGGCAAGCCATAGTCAGCAGCACCCTTAATGTCAGTTTCGGGGCCATCACCGATTGCAAGAACTTGCGATTTGAGAACTGGCAGCCCTCGCAAATTTTCGGCTTTACTCAACGCCAAATCATAAATCGGTGTGAACGGTTTTCCAGCCATTAGAACCCTGCCACCGATTTTCATATACTCATCAGCCAAGGCACCTGCACAATAAATAAGTGCATCCCCTTTGCGCACCACTTTATCCGGATTAGCGCAAATCATGGTGAGGTCTAATTGTTTTATCTGGTGCAGGAGTTCTTGGTAATCTGCGGGTGTTTCCTTGCGCTCATCAAACAGGCCCGTGCATAAAACTGCTTTGGCTTTTTCAAGTTCTACGCGCTTGATTGCGAGGCCATCATAGATCGAATAATCACGCGCGGGGCCAAGGTGAAATAGTGCGCCACCGCCATGCTCAACCATTAAAGTGCGGGTTACATCGCCAGAAGTTACAACGGCGTCGTAACACGCGCTGCCAACTCCAATGTCGTTCAATTGCAGTTCAACGCCTTTTGAGGTGCGCGGTGAATTGGTGACGAGAATTACTATGCCAGCATTTTTTCGGTGCGCGGCCAAGGTAGCACATGTTGTGGTGAAGGGCTTATAGCCATTATGCACAACGCCCCAAATATCACAAAACCAAATGGGGTATTTTTGCGAAAATTCTTTCATCGGCACTTAAGCAGCAACAGTGAAACTGCTGCTCACTTGATTGGCAATTTCACGCTTCACACGGCGCGGTGCGGCAAAGCAAAGGCCTGATGCAAGCCTGCTGATTTGTGGCAAGCTTGGAATGACATTCGGATTGGAAACGCCAGAAACAATCAATTGCACGCGTGAGGCTCTGGCCACATGGGCAAATGCGATCACTGTTAAATTTGGCTGGCCTGCAAAACCCAAGACGCCCATATCCAAACTCGCAAAACGCACATTCAATGTGGCGAGTGCGTTAAGATCAAGACCCGCCACAGAGACATTGGTGAGGGCCAGAACAACCCCATTTCGGGCGAGATTTGCTAAACCTTCGAGGGCTTGATCGGTGAGGCCTGCCAACATGGCATGGGGCAATTCCATTACAAGGCCTGAGGCTACATCGTTATCAACCAACCTATCAGACAAAATTTGAGCCATGGCTTTTGTGTTCGCCAAAGTGGCAGCACCAATGGGCATAAACATCATCAGAGCTGAATCACGTTCGCGCAGACGGCGCAGCAGCAAAGCGGCTTCCCTTGCAACGAAGATATCGAGCTGGGTGCGAACGCCAATGCGGTCGGCATGGTGCAACAGGTTTTCGTGGTTGAAATTTTCACCCGATTTTGATGCTAGGCCTAAATGAATGCGATAATGCGCGGTGCTGCCCGATTGCACATCAACAATTGGTTCAAGAGCCAAGGTGAGATCATTGCCGAAGGGGATGTTTTGGATTGCTGGCGTTTCAATTTTCGGCGCAGCTATAACTGGCGGCGGCAATAGAGGCTGGCGTTGAATTGCGGCAGAGGCACGCTGCGCCAATGCGGCCGATTGCAAATCATCAGCCAGTCCCGTGTAAGAACTTTTGAGATCAGCAAAGCCTGCAGAAACCAATTCCGCATTGCGGTTGGCATCATTTCGAAGTTCGGTGAGCTGGGTTAAAATATATTCGGTTTGCCGACGATTTTCTATTTCAAGCTGTTGGCGCGATTGCTGATCATTTTGAACGGCTCTAAAGCGATTGTGAAAATCACTGTTTTGCATGGTCGATACACCAAGCAAAAAAACTTGGCCCAATGCCAAAGAAAAAATGGCAAGCACCATCGAGAACACCGAAGCCGTGCCACCACCGATAATGTAAAAACCGCTCCCGATTGCCAAAGCCAAGCAGAAGCACAGTCCGGCAATCAATACAAAATCACGCCCCTTCATCGCTCCCGCTTCACTCCACTCATTACACAACTCAGCTCACATGTGAGGGTGATTGGCTCATCACTTCCCACACATAAGTTCCCTAGCGCGGGAACCTGATTATGTAAACTCTATTAGAGACTTGCGACGGAGGCTAGAACTTTCGGCATCTTATCCGTGAAAATCTCATCAATCTGATCTTCGCTGATAATTAAGGGCGGTGAGAGGGCGATGGTATCACCTGAAATGCGCAACAAGAAGCCATGATCATGGAAAGCATTTTCCATGGCTTTATAAGCGCGAAGGCCTGGTTTTCCTTCAATTGGCTTCATATCAATGCCTGCAACCAGCCCAATTGTGCGAATGTCTTCGACCAATGGGTTGCCTTGCAGCGTAAATGCGGCATCAGCCCATTTGGTTTCCAGCGCTGCTGCGCGCTCAAACAATTTTTCATCACGGTAAACATCCATGGTGGCAAGGCCAGCGGCGGCAGCAATAGGGTGGCCCGTGTAAGTATAGCCATGGAACAGTTCGATCATGTGATCCGTTGCATTGGCAAAAGCATCATAAATGCCTTGGCGCACCATCACACCGCCCATGGGCACGGTGCCGGATGTGACACCCTTGGCAAAGGTGATCATATCTGGGGTCACACCAAAACGTTCAGCCGCGAATGCTGAACCCAAGCGGCCAAAGCCGGTGATCACTTCATCGAATATCAACAATATGCCGTGCTTGGTACAAATCTCACGGAGCTTTTTGAGATAGCCTTTGGGTGGTGGAAGCACACCAGTGGAACCAGCCATGGGTTCAACAATTACGGCGGCAATGGTTGAAGCATCATGCAGAATAACCAAACGTTCCAATTCTTCAGCTAGATGCGCGCCCCAAGTTGGCTCGCCTTTGGTGAAGGCTTGCTCTTTGCGATTGTAAGTGTGCGGCAGATGATCAACACCTGCCAGCATGGTTCCGAACATTTTGCGGTTGGCCACCATGCCGCCCACTGAAATGCCGCCAAAGTTTACGCCGTGATAGCCGCGCTCACGGCCAATCAACCGCGTGCGGCTGGCTTGGCCAATGGAGCGTTGATAGGCGAGCGCGATTTTTAACGCAGTATCTGCTGCTTCTGAACCTGAGTTGCAAAAGAAGGCATAGTTTAAATCGCCCGGCGCCATGGTGGCAAGGCGCGAAGCCAGTTCAAAAACTTTCGGATGGCCATATTGAAAGGTTGGCGCAAAATCGAGTTCGCTTGCTGATTTTTGAATGGCTTCAACAATGGGTTGGCGGCAATGGCCGGCATTGGTGCACCACAGGCCTGCCGAACCATCGAGAATGGGGCGGCCACCCATGTCATAATAATGCATATCTTTGGCTCTCGCGATCATACGCGGGCGCTGCTTGAAGGCGCGGTTAGGTGTGAAGCCCATCCAGAACGGCTCAAGATTGTTGGGTGATGGTTCCCAAGAAGTTGGAAGGTTTGGTTTGTTCATGGTGAAGCATCTCCTGAATTTGGTGGCCATTGATACCAGAAAGGTTGCCTGATGTGAAACAACCAGGTTCAGGTATTTCACTTGGCCAGAACTTCATGTCATCAAGCCACCACAATCTGGCGCAAGATTCGATGTGGGGCAGTTTTTAATCAGGACGGAACTTCAATGACATCTCTTTCTCATATTCTCGCCGGAGCTTTGGTTGGTTTTGGCGTGGCCAGTGGCGGCTATTTAGCTGGTGAATCGCTGGTGAAAAGCAGGCTTGGCTTTCGCACTGTGACAGTTAAGGGCTTGGCCGAGCGCGAAGCCAAGGCTGACTTGGGTTTTTGGCCGGTGCGCTTTGTGACCAGTGGCTCTACATTAGAGGAAGCCCGCGCTAAGTTGGAAGAGTCAGAAAAATCAGTAAAAGCGTTTCTAGCGCAAAATGGATTTACCGAAAATGATTTGCAGGTGCAGAACATTCAAGTGGAAGACCGCATTGCAAATTATAATGGCCAAGAACCACCCGCCGGAAGCCGCTTTGTGCTCACCGAAGATTTGCTGGTGAAGACCAACGAAGTGGAAAAGCTTGCAGGTGCTGCGCGCATGATTGGCGATCTGCTCAAATCGGGCGTGGTGTTTTCGGCTGATGCTTATAATGCCGGGCCTTCTTTCATTTTCACAGGTGTGAATGCTTTGAAAGGCGACATGCTGACCGAAGCCACCAAACGCGCCAAGGAAGCCGCTGATAAATTTGCCACTGAATCAGGTGCTAAGGTTGGGGATATTCAAAATGCCAATCAGGGTATTATTGAAATCAACCCTGCTGTTGAAATTCCAAACGATAGACCAGAAAAACAAATCATGAAAAAAGTGCGCGTGGTGACAACTATTACTTATTTCTTGAGGGATTAAGCCAACGCGTGCCACACGGTTAAGGCGGCTACGAAAATAAACAGCACACCTGCGCCGCGTCCAATCCAGATTGTTGTGACTGGATTGGACATGAGCAGATCACGGCTTTTGGCTGCAGCCAAAGCAAGGCCGCCATAAATTCCCAGTTGGCAGAGCGCAGTGAGAATACCCATGGCCAGAGCTTGACTCCACACTGGGCCAAAACGGGGTTGAATAAACACCGGATAGACCGCCAGCACAAACACATAAGCTTTAGGATTTAACACGCAGGTGATGAAGCCTTGGCGGAAAGCAGCCCACATGGATTTGGTACTGCCGGACCCCAAATCATCTACAGTGATTGAGCTTTTGATCAAAGAAAAACCAATCCACGCCATGTAAGCAGCACCAGCGAACAGAATAATGGTGATGAGGGGTGGCGCAAGTTGGGTAATCACGCCCACGAAGAATGCGCCAAACAGCGTGTGAAATACGCCACCTAACATAACCCCCGCTGTTGCAGCCATGCCTCTCGCCCGCCCGCCCGTCAAAGAATTGGTCATGACAAAAAACATATCCATGCCCGGCACAATGATGATGCCGAAGAGGAGAACGAAAAATATCCAGAGGTTTTGAGCGTAGGTCATGCGGGCCTATAGCAAGGTAAATGGCAAGAACGTGTCAGCAGTCTATTGCAGTTCCAATTTTCGTTTTTTAGGCAACGCATCAAAAACCAATTGATAGCTTTGCTTGAGATAGAGTTTCAAATCATCGCTACTCAAACTTTCATTGGAAATACATTGGATCCACAACATGCCACGCGACGCGAGATAAGGTGCTGGCCTGCAACCTTTTAACTCATTCAACATTTGATAGCTCATGGGTGATGTCTTGAAAGTTATGCCAGTGCCACCGATATTGGGGAAACTGAATATGGCAAACATTTTGGCCCCCACTTTCCACACATGAGAGCCACCCCACTGCACCACATGGGTGGTGTGTGGCAGGTTGCTACAAAACTGATTGTATTCATCTAATGTCATGGACGCAGATTGTCGGAAAATAATTTGGGTGGCAAGGCGTTTTGAGCGACGGAATTGCTGCCTCAATCCGTCTTATCCTGATAAGATGTTGAGACCATGAACAAGCACACTCCCATTGATAAGTTAGAAATTGAAAATGCGCTTGGCTTAAGCTCCAAAGCTAAAGTGAAAAAAAGTTTCAAGCGGCTTTTTGGGTTGGGCATTTTGGTGCTCATTTTGGCAGGTGCTGGTTATTATTATAGTTCGGCACAAACCACGCAAAAAGTTTCTTATGTTACGCAAAAGGTTGTAACTTCTGATCTGGTTATTGCGATAAGTGCCACAGGCACAGTGCAGCCCACCACGCAGGTGGATGTGGGCAGTGAACTTTCAGGAACAGTTAAAACTGTTGATGTTGTTGATAATGCCCGTGTCAAAAAAGGCGACGTGTTGGCCACTTTAGATGTGGTGCGGCTTTCAGCGCAGCGCGACCGTGCTGCAGCTCAAGTGGCAGCTTCTGAAGCGAGGCTTCAAGATGCAAACTCAGCGGCTAAACAAACAGCGCTTACGCAATCGCGGCAAAAGAAATTGCGGGTTTCTGGTCTTTCAACCGTTCAAGGCATGGAAGATGCGAATACGGCAGAGGCCCGTGCTGTTGCAGCGGTGGCCGTGGCGGAGGCGGATGTGCTTTCGTCTAAGGCGGATTTATCAATTGTTGAAAGCGATCTTGCTAAATCGCAGATTCTATCTCCGATAGATGGCATCGTTCTAAAAACCAGCGTGAAAACCGGGCAAACTGTTGCTGCATCTTTGCAAGCACCCATTTTGTTCACACTGGCTGATGATCTGGCGCATATTCAAATAGAAGCCGCAGTTGATGAGGCTGATATTGGTGTGGTTAAGGTGAAACAAAAGGCCAGTTTCACTGTTGATGCATTTCGCGGCCGCAGCTTTCAGGCCCACGTGGCCAGCATTTCGTTTTCGCCAGACAAAACAGACGGTGTGGTAACTTACAAAACCATTTTAACCGCCGCCAATGATGATTTGGCTTTGCGCCCCGGCATGACAACCACAGCGCGGATTATTGTTAATGATGTGAAGGATGCCACAGTTATTCCCAATGAAGCGTTGCGCTATGTGCCAGCGGTGCAACGCAAGAGCAGTGGATTTTCAATCACGCAACTTTTTATGCCACGTTTCCCGCGCAATGAACGCGCCGAAAAGCCTGCAGCAGCGGCAGATGGCACACGCAGCCTTTGGGTGCTTCGTGATGGCGCGCCTGTTGAAGTTAAAGTTAAAACCGGCTTGAGCGACGGCAAGAAAACTGTTGTTACAGGTGATGCGCTGCAAGTGGGTGATGACGTTATTATTTCTGTGAAGGGAAGTGCTCAGTGATTTCACTGCGCAATGTGACCCGAACTTATGGTGAAGGCGATGCCCAAGTGCGAGCCTTGGCTGGGCTCAATCTTGATATCGAGCTTGGGCAATTTGTGGCCATTATGGGGGCATCTGGTTCTGGCAAATCAACGGCAATGAATATTTTGGGCTGCTTGGACACGGCAAGTTCTGGCACTTATGATTTTAATGGCGTTGATATTACCGCTCTCACGCGGGATAGTCGCGCCTTGTTGCGGCGGAATTATTTGGGCTTTGTGTTTCAGGGTTTTAATTTGCTGGCCCGCACCACGGCATTAGAAAATGTAGAACTTCCTCTGGTTTATCGCGGACTTTCGCGCAGCGAACGTCATGCCAAAGCAAGGCTTGCTTTAGAAGCAGTTGGGCTTGGTGACCGTGAGGAACACAGGCCGGGTGAACTTTCAGGTGGGCAGCAGCAGCGCGTTGCCATTGCACGCGCAATCGTAAGCGATCCAATGATTTTATTGGCCGATGAACCCACTGGTAATTTAGACAGCGAGCGCAGCCATGATATTATGCGGCTGCTTCAACGTCTGAACCGTGAGCGCGGCATTACGGTGATCATGGTGACCCATGAAGCTGACATGGCAGAATATGCCGATCGTATTATTCGCTTTGCTGATGGCAAGATTGCCGAAGACCGTCAAAAGGTGGCCGCCTGATGTTGTGGGAATCCATCAAGCTCGCGTTACGCTCGGTGCGGCGCAACGTGTTGCGCTCATTCCTTACACTTCTCGGCATCGTGATTGGCGTTGCAGCAGTGATTGCCCTTGTCACCATTGGCTCTGGGGCTAACCAAAAAATCTCTTCTGATATAGCAAAGCTTGGCAGCAATATGTTGATGGTGCGGCCTGGTGTGCAGGGGCCTGGCCCACCTGGTGGCAGCGAAGCCCGCAGCTTTAGTGAGCGTGATGTTGAAGCTTTGCGCAGTGGTGTTTCAGATGTGCGCGCCATTGCCCCTTCGGCCAGCAAACAAGCCAGCGTGGTGTTTGATGCCACCAGCACGGATGCTTCCATCACCGGCGCTGACGAAGCGTTTTTTGTGGCGCAGGAGTGGAGCTTTATACAAGGTGCTTCCTTTAATGAAAGTGATGTGCGTGCCGCCAGCAATGTGTGTGTGATAGGCACCACAATTGTGAGCACGCTGTTGCCAAATTTAGACCTTATTGGGCAGACCATTCGCGTGGGCGAAATGCCGTGCACAATTGTGGGTGTGTTGGGCTCCAAAGGGCAATCGGCATTCGGCTCTGATCAAGACAATCTTGTGGTAATGCCGCTGCGCACGTTTCAGCGCCGGATTGCGGGAAACACCAGAATTGCTACTATCGCAGTTTCCGCCAATAGCCCGGCTGCGGTTAAAACAGCGCAAGATCAAATCACCTTGGTGCTGCGTGAAACACGGCACATTGGCGAAAACGACCAAGATGATTTTTCGGTGCGCGACTTAACGCAAATTGCTGCCACCATGAGCTCAACCACCACAATTATGACTGGGCTTTTGGGAGCGGTTGCTGCTGTTTCGCTATTAGTAGGTGGCATTGGCATTATGAACATTATGCTGGTGTCTGTCACCGAACGAACGCGCGAGATTGGCATTCGATTGGCGATTGGTGCTTTGGCTTCACAGGTTCTCACGCAGTTTTTGGTGGAGGCTGTGGTGCTATGTTTGCTAGGTGGAGCATTGGGTGTGGCGGTGGGCTTGGGCCTTGCTGGCCTAGCTTCAAGCCTGCTCGATATTCCGTTTACACCTGATCTGAGAGTGCTGACACTGGCATTCGGTTTTTCAGGTTTAATCGGTTTGGTGTTTGGATTCTTTCCAGCACGCAATGCCGCCCGCCTCGACCCAATCGAGGCGCTGCGGCACGAGTGATCAGGGCTTTATGAGTTTTGACAGAACTACTTCACGACCGTCATTCCCGCGCAGGCGGGAATCCAACTTTGGCTTGGTGTGTGAGTCTCAAGTTAGATTCCCGCCTACGCGGGAATGACGGTTTGGGGTTTTAATGATTCCATCAAAAAACATACTGCTCTAATTTGACGAAAGCCTATCCAAAAGATCAGCGTCTGGATAGGAATCGGCTGGCATTCCAGCTTTAATCTGTTCAGCCTTCACAGCAGCTCTGGTGCCAGCACCAATTTTACCATCAGATTTTCCAACATCATAACCAAGACCCGTTAGAATATCTTGCAGGGCCACAATTTGCTTATACTCAAGTGGAATAACTTCTTCACGGCCTGGGTTCACTTTGCCAGCGCCGCCAATGCGCGTGGCAAGATAGGCAGCGGTTGTCGAATAAACCAAACTCTCATTCCATTTCAAATAAGATTTGGAAAAATTATGATAGGCCAAAAAGGCCGGACCATTTCTGCCCATGGGCAACAGCAAGGTGCTTGGCGTTTTATCGGCTTTTAGGGCTTTGCCACCCACATATTTAACGCCCCATTTGGCCCACTGCGCGCGCGGCAGTTGAATGGCGAGGTCAGCTTGTTCCCATGGCAAATCCGCTGGCACTTGCACTTCTTGCAGCCAAGGTTGGCCCGCTTGCCAGCCGTGCTTCGTGAGCAAATTTGCGGTGGAGGCAATTACGTCTGGAATGGAGTCACGCAAATTGCGGCGGCCGTCGCCATCAAAATCTACAGCGCTGTCATTATAATCGTAAGCCATAAATTGCGTCTGGCCAATTTCGCCAGCCCATGCGCCGCGCATTTCTTCTGGCGACAGATCACCATTTTGAACGAGCATCAGTGCTGGAATAATTTGCGGTCGGAATTTTTCGGGGCGGCGGCAATCCCAGCCCAAGGTGACCAAAGCTTGCAGCGTGGGTGATTTGCCAATATCGGCACCGAAATCAGTTTCGAGCGCCCAGAAGGCGGTGATCACTGGGGCTGGCACGCCATATTTTTGTTGCACGGCATCAAAAATATCCTTGTGTTTCACAATCAATTCACGGCCACGCTTGACGCGGTAGTCAGAGGCCATGCGGCCTGAAAATTGCAAGAAGCTTTGCGCGAAAACATTTTGTGCGCGGTCGCGCTTTATGATCGTAGTATCATATTGCAGGCCATCAAGATTGGCTAAAACTTCACTCGACACGCCTTGGGCGGCTGCATCTTTTTTAACAGCCGCAAGGAAGCCCTTAAAACCTTGGGCCGTGTTTCCGCAGGTTGCAGCAAGTGCCGCTGAAGAAGTGAGTGTGAGTGCCAAAGCAGCGGCAGTTAGTTTCAAGCGCATTTAAATGTTCTCCATCCGAATCAATTTGGTGCAGTGGAGCGTTATTCTGCGGGTTCGTCAATTTCATGGCTGAAATTGGTCGCTGTCTTTGGTTTTTTGATAAATATGCACAAGCCAAGCCAAGACGAGGCCAACAATGATACCTGTGGTGAGATCCACCAAAATTGTCAGCACCAACGTGGACACGAACACGAGAGTTACGCTATGCGAAGCTTTTAGCATGGCTTTGAACTCGGCCTTGTCGGCCATGCCCCAGCACACCACAGTCAGAATGCCTGCGAGGGCAGCGAGCGGAATATACCCAGCTAGTGGCGCTGCCAGCACCATGAACAGCAATAAAAAAACGGAATGCAAAACTCCTGATATGGGGCCATGAGCACCAGCGCGCACATTGGTTGCAGTTCGAGCTATGGTGCCCGTGGCAACGATGCCGCCAAATATGGCGCAGGCCACGTTTGCAACACCTTGGGCCATCAGCTCGATATTAGAACGATGCTGTCTGCCAGTCATTGAATCGGCCACGACGGCCGATAACAAAGATTCAATGCTGCCCAGAAATGTGATGGCCAATACATCCGGCAGCAGCTTCACCATAAGATCAAAACTATATGCGGGCAGGTGCGGCGCTGGCAGGCTTGATGGAATGCCGCCAAATTTGCTGGCGATGGTGACGACATTCAGATGGAAAATAGTGGTGATCACAGATGCCACAGTGACTGCTACTAGAAAAGCGGGCCAGCTCGGCTTAAATTTTCGTACGAAAATGATAATTGCAATTGTAATGGCAGCGATCAGGAGGGCTGATAAATTGAAAGTGGGAATTGCTTGCCACAAGACCCGAAGCTTGGGTACGAACTCGGCAGGCTCAGTGCCGCTCACGTTTAATCCAAAAAGTTCTCTAATCTGACTTGTAAAAATAATGATGGCTATGCCTGCAGTGAAGCCCACTGTTACGGGATGAGGCACATATTTTATATAGGCCCCCAGCCGCAATGCCCCCACCACAAATATCAAAACGCCAGCCATCAGCGTGGCCAATTGCAAACCTTCAAACCCGTAACGATCAACAATTGAAGCGATCAAAACGATGAAAGCGCCTGCTGGTCCACCAATTTGAAAGCGACTGCCACCCAAAAGCGAAATGAAAAAACCACCTACTATTGCAGTGTATAAGCCCTTATCTGGCGAAACATGAGACGCTATAGCAATTGCCATTGATAAGGGCAGAGCCACAATTGCAACAGTTAGGCCAGCAATTGCGTCTGCCCGCAGAGCACTTGCATTGTAACCCTCACGCAAAGTGCTGACGAGTTTAGGAACAAAGCCAATTTCGACATTCAAGAGCGGTTTCAAATTCACACTCCTTTGCTTCAGAAGAGAATCGCAAGGAGCCCGCAGTTTCCCGCAGGCCCCCTGTTCAGGCTCTGGCGACATCAGACCCATATTATGCAGCAGAAAGGACCGGGGGCGATACCTTTTCCGTGCAAGAATAGATCTTTTCAATCTAACCAAGCCTTAGCTCATATGATGTGTGAAAATGCCCCCAGCACAACTTAGAAGCTGCTAGATTATACAATAACAAAGCGGAATGCAATTTAATGCTTTTAGAATGAGCAGAAATTTACTCTAAAATTCCACTTAAAGCTGCAATCAGTTTTGTAATTCGCGCATCCGATTTATGCGTTTCAGCCACAGCCAGCACTGCACAGGATTTGAGAATGAGACCATCATCTAAAATCTTCAGCGCATTGGCCTGTAGTGTTGCACCTGATGTGGTGATATCAACAATCAGTTCGGCGGTTCCTGCGGCGGGTGCGCCTTCGGTGGCACCCAAGCTTTCAACAATGCGATAACCTGTGACGCCTTTTTCAGCAAAGAAACGCCTTGTGAGAGCCAGATATTTGGTGGCCACGCGCAGGCGGCGGCCATGAGTTTGATAAAATTGCTCGGCCACATCATCCAGATCAGCCATTACAGCCACATCAAGCCAGCATTCAGGCACAGCCACAATCACATTGGCGGAGCCAAAGTTTAGGCGGAGTGCGATGTTAGGATCGGGCATGGCTTCGCGCAACAAATCTTCGCCGGTGATGCCTGCATCGATTTTGCCGTCTTTGAGGTTTGCTGCAATTTCAGAAGCGGAGAGAAATGCTATTTCGACATTTTCAATGCCCAATAATTTGCCACGGTAACCACGCTCAGTGCCGCTGCGTTCAATTTTAAATCCGGCTTTCTCAAAAAGCTCGGCAGCAGTTTCCATCAAGCGACCTTTGGACGGGATGGCTAATGTGAGCGCGCTCATGCCAGCACCGCCGCTAATCGTTCGGTGTGAATGGCACAGCCGATAGCTGGAACTTTTTCCAGCGCACCTAAATCAGACAGCAACTCATCATAACGCCCGCCGCCGGCAATGGCCACGGGGCCATGAGCGGAGTCCGCTTCGATTTGGAAAACGAAGCCTGTGTAATATTCTAGTTCACGGCCAAAATTTGCTGAGAATTTAAAGCGGCGCGGGTTGAGGCCAGCATCTTCAAAAAGTTCCAAACGTTTTTTAAAAGAAGCACAAGCTGCTTGGTATTGTTCGCTGGTGCTGATGGCTTCGAACAACAGCGGCACATCAGTTGCTGCCCCTTCAATTTCTAAATAATTTTCGATTGCTTGGCGCTTCATGGGGTCCAATGGGTTTTGCGAACGGTCGGCAAATTTTTCGGCGAGGCGTGAGGAGATTTCAGCAAGCGTGCGCGTGCCTTGCAATGGAATATTATTTTGATCGAGCCAAGTGGCCGCTGCATCACCATTTTTAAACTCATCAATCACTGGCGAGATGCTGGTGCGCTTTTGGCTGTGGCCAGCGGCGAAAGTTGCCAGCAGATTTTGGAACGCCTGTGGTCGCCAAAACTGGTGGCGCAAACGCCTGCGCCAACGGTCTGGCATTTCCGTGTCATTGAGTAATGCTGTGAATAGGCCCACATCACCGAGCGTTACTTTGAGGCCCGTGGCTCCTGCGGCTTCGAGTGCAGAGATTGCGAGTTTTAGAATACGGGCTTCCGAGGCAATGTCAGACACGCCAAACCATTCAAGGCCAGCTTGATTGAACTCTTGGGGGCTAAGGCGCTCATCAGGAAAACGAAAGGCCGGGCCGAGGTAACAGTATTTTGCTTCCGCACTCACATTTTCCGCGTGGCTTAAATGATAGCGGCAGGCAGGCACTGTGAGATCAGGCCGCAAGCAAAGCTCGTGGCCTTCGGGATCATTGAACACAAAAGTGCGAGCCCTGATATCTTCGCCGGAGCGTTCGAGAAAAATATCGGCGGGCTGAATAATGTCCGGCGCAATCTGATCAAAGCCAGCGCGTTCGAAGACAGCCATGATAGCAGCGTTCTGGCGTTCGAGCGCTTGACGTTCGGTGGGAGATTTACCGGCCATCTTTTATTTTTCCTGTCATCCCGACGAAAGTCGGGACCCAGCAATTCACGCTCGGTGCTTGTTGAAAGTCTGGGTCCCGACTTTCGTCGGGATGACAAATAAAAGAAATCACAATCCCAAAGCCTTCTTCACTTCTTGAACCAACTCACTCTCAGCCACCGCAAATTGTGCCAATCTTTGCGAGGCATATTCTTCGTGGGATTCGATTTCGGAAGCGAGTTCAAGCCCACGGCGCAAATCTTTTATCATCACTTGGCCTTGGGCCTTTTCATCGCCGCCTTGAATGATCACCAAAGGCGCGTTGCGTTTATCCGCATATTTCATCTGCGCCTTTATGCCAGCAGTGCCGATATACATTTCAGCACGGATGCCCGCTTGCCGAAGCGTTTGCACCATGCGCCAATAATCACCTTGGCGTTCCTTATCCATGACGGTGACCACGACAGGAGCCAGCGTATCAGACGCTTTATTTTTCTTGAGGTGCTCAAGCGCAGAATAAAGCCGTGACACGCCAATGGAAAATCCGGTGGCTGGAACTTGCGCGCCAGTGAAGCGGGCCACAAGATCATCATAGCGCCCACCCCCACCGACGGAGCCGAAGCGCACAGGCTTACCGGATTCATCCGTGGTTTCCATGAGGAGTTCGCATTCGAACACGGGGCCAGTGTAGTATTCGAGACCACGGACGACCGAAAGGTCTATCTTGATCCGATCAGCATCGTACCCAACGTCCGATAGGATTTGATCGATTTCAAAGAGTGAATCTAGAGCGACGCGGATGTTTCCACCGAAATCGAATCCGTATGTTTCGAAATTGTGCATTAGGTCATGAACCCACCAATCAAGGTTCCACCAATTCTTTCGGCTCAACGGACGGCCCGCAACGCGCTCTAAATCAGTTATCTGTTGGGCATCCTCTGGCCGAAGGGGATTTCCCGGTCTATTTGGAGTAACAAGATTCAGCAAAGTGTAAATGGCATTTTCGCTAAGTCCAGCGCCACGGGTGAAATCTCCACTTTCATCTTTGCGCCCTTCGCCAAGCAGCTGGCGAACGCCCTCAACCCCCAACTTGTCAATCTTATCGATTGATCTGAGCACCGTCAGTTTCTCAATTGGCTCCTTAACGCCCATTGCATCAAGAACACTATCAAATACCTTACGGTTGCTTAACTTGATGACATACTGCCCACGCGCAATCCCCAGTGCTTCCATCGTATCAGCGGCCATCATGCACACTTCGGCGTCGGCGGCGGGGGAGGCTGAGCCTACTGTGTCGGCATCGAATTGCATGAATTGGCGGTAACGACCGGGGCCGGGCTTTTCGTTGCGGAACACCCAGCCTTGGCGATAACTGCGGAATGGTGTTGGCAGTTTTTGCGCGTTCTCGGCCACATACCTTGCGAGAGGTGCAGTTAAATCATAGCGCAGGCTCAACCACTGATCATCATCATCCTGAAATGAAAACACGCCTGCATTGGGCCTATCCTGATCTGGCAGAAATTTGCCCAAGGCTTCGGTGTATTCCACGAAAGGCTGTTCCAAAGGTTCAAAGCCATAAGACTCATAAACCCCCTGAATGGTGGCCAGCATGGCGCGGAGGCCCCTGATTTCATCGGGCCCCACATCACGAAACCCCTTGGCCACGCGGGCTTTGGGCTTAAAAGTTTTTTTCGAGTCTGCGCTCATCACCACTCTCACTTATTTCTTGAGGCTTCTAGTGCATGAGAATGGTGGGGGCAAGCTATGCGATTTTCTGCTTGTTAACGGGCGCGAAATCCCCTAAAAGCCTCCTTACGAAATTCACTCACATAGCAGCGTATGCTGAAAATGAGAGTGGGTCCCGCGAGGGGCCCGCTTTTTTTGTTTGGAATAGGACGATGACTGAAACGAGACTTACGAGGGAAACTGGACCAGCGGCGCGCATTGCGGCGATGGCCGAGCCTGTGCTGGATTCCATGGGCTTTAGGCTGGTGCGGGTTAAAATGTTTGGCAACACGGTGCAGATTATGGGCGAGCGGCCAGATGGCACGTTTTCCATTGGGGATTGCGAAAAATTTAGCCGGGACTTTTCGCCCATGATGGATGTGGCGGATGTGATTTCAGCCAAATATATGTTGGAGGTTTCTTCGCCTGGTATTGATCGCCCGCTGGTTCGTGCTGGCGATTTTGAAGCTTGGGCCGGGCATCAAGTTAAAATTGAAATGGCTGTGCCAGTGGCAGGCCGCAAGCGTTTTCGCGGCGAGCTTGAAGGCTTCCACGAAGGTGAAGTGCGCTTGTTCATTGATAACCCTGAGGGCGGCACCGAGCCTCTTTTAGTGGGTGTGCCTTTCGCTGATATTGCCGAAGCCAATTTAGTGCTCACTGATGAATTGATTGCCGCTGCCAAAGCGCGGCTGCCGGAGACGGCAATGGCAGATGGTGCCGAAATTGACGAAGATCAAATTACCGAAGTAAACGAGGAAGACGATAATGGCTAATACACCCATTTCAGCAAATCGACTTGAGCTGTTGCAAATTGCTGATGCTGTGGCGCGCGAAAAAACCATTGATAAATCAGTGGTTTTAGAAGCGATGGAAGATGCGATCACCCGTGCTGCCAAGGCCCGTTATGGTCAAGAAAATGAAATTCGCGCTGAGATTGATCCTAAAACTGGTGAAACTCGTCTCAATCGTTTGCTTCAAGTTGTTGAAGTGATCGACAATGATGCAACGCAGATTACACTTGTTGAAGCAGCGAAGAAAAACCCAGCAGCGCAAATTGGCGATTATATTGCTGAACCACTGCCACCAATCGAGTTTGGCCGCATTGCAGCGCAATCAGCCAAGCAAGTGATTGTGCAAAAAGTGCGCGATGCTGAACGCGAGCGCATGTATGCTGAATTTAAAGACCGCATTGGCGAAATTGTTTCTGGCCTTGTGAAGCGCGTTGAATATGGCAACGTGATTGTGGATTTAGGCCGTGGCGAGGCTATCATTCGCCGCGATGAAGCCCTGCCACGCGAAACCATTCGCCCCGGTGACCGGGTTCGCGCTTATGTTTATGACGTGCGCCGCGAACAACGTGGGCCGCAGATTTTCTTATCACGCACGCATCCACAATTTATGGCCAAGTTGTTTGGCCAAGAAGTGCCTGAAATTTATGATGGCATTGTTGAAGTGGTTTCGGTGGCGCGGGATCCTTCATCGCGCGCAAAAATTGCGGTGCGTTCCAAGGATGGTTCGATTGATCCGGTAGGCGCTTGCGTTGGTATGCGCGGGTCTCGCGTTCAAGCTGTAGTCAATGAGCTGCAAGGCGAAAAGATTGATATTATCCAATGGTCGCCAGATGTGGCCACGTTTGTGGTGAACTCACTGGCTCCGGCCGAAGTTGCTAAGGTGGTTCTGGATGAAGATGCCGAACGCATTGAAGTTGTTGTTCCAGATGAGCAATTGTCTCTGGCTATTGGTCGGCGTGGGCAAAACGTGCGTTTGGCTTCGCAGCTTACCGGCTGGGACATTGATATTATGACGGAAGCGGACGAATCAGAACGCCGCCAGAAAGAATTTGCAATCCGCACCACGCGCTTTGTGGAAGCTTTGGATGTTGATGAAACCTTGGCGCAGCTTTTGGCTTCCGAAGGTTTTGATACTGTGGAAGAAGTGGCTTACGTCGATCTGCACGAGATTGCCTCGATCGATGGCTTGGACGAACAAACCGCTGAAGAGTTGCAACAGCGCGCCAAAGATTATTTGGGCAAGATTTCTGCAGAACTTGAAGACAAGCGCAAAGCACTCGGTGTGGCTGATGAACTTCTTGAAATGGAAGGCCTTAACCCCACGTTGGTGGTGGCCCTTGGCGAAGCCGGAATCAAGACAATCGAAGATTTGGCTGATTGTGCAACTGATGATCTCATCGGTTGGAACGAGCGTAAAGATGGCACGACGACGAAACATCCGGGGGCTTTTACCGGCCAAGACATTTCATCAGCAGATGCGCAAAACCTGATTATGGCAGCGCGTGTGCGGCTTGGTTGGATTGAAGCTGAGCCCGCCGCCGCAACTGAAGAGGTTGCAGGCTGACCCAAGTGGAACCGGAGACCGAGTTGGTAGACCGCATGTGCATCGTTTCCCGGGTTGTGAAACCCGAGGATGAGCTTATTCGGTTTGCCCTTTCGCCTGATGGTGTTGTGGTGCCAGATTTGAAACGCAAATTGCCGGGGCGCGGCGTTTGGGTTTCACTCGACCGGAAAATGCTGGGTGACGCGATTAAGCGCCAGTTATTTTCCAAAGGTTTTGGTAGCGATGCTAAGGCTGGGCCAGAACTGGCAGATTTGGTGGGGTTGCAATTGCGCAAAGATGTGCTTTCAGCCTTATCACTGGCGCGCAAGGCGGGTTTGGCTTTGAGCGGATTTATGAAGGTTGAAGAAGCTTTGACACGCGGCAATGTGCGGATGATCTTCCATGCCAGTGATGGTTCGGTGGATGGCCGCCAGAAATTAGACCGAAAATGTG
>JAYUPT010000287.1:0-2525 GCA_043759965.1 Aestuariivirga sp.
GCCTCAGCAATCGTCGCAAAGCCACCCAAGCGTTGGGCGAGAACGCCATCACTGCGCGGTGTTGGCATAAGGCTTTGAATATGTGCGTTTGTTTGATGCATTCCCAACCGACTCATAAAATAGTCAATCAACAGCTACCAAGCCGAACCGTCAGTTAGAAATCAAATGCTGTTAACAAATGTAACAGTGGGTTGGAGGTTAAAAGAATAGTTATTTCAGATAGATAAGGCATATTGCTAACAGTGACACACCGGTTACAAAGCCTGTCAGCCAGACGTAAAGCATCGTCATCCACTGCCGATGTGCAGTTGCAGTGGTATCACGCGTGCGCCTGATGTGATCAACCTTGTTATGCGCTAGAACCTTTCGGGCGGCGTTGACAGCTTCCTCCAGCTGCTCCGTCTCAAGCAATACATCAATGCGATCAGCGCCATGATGGCTTAAACGATAGGTCTTGGCATCGGGCTCCATCGTTAAACGATGCGCCACATCCAGCCATAATTGTGGCTGAACACCGGGGGCTGATTTCAAGTCAATCTGGTCTGATGATCCGAGCACATCGCGCAAATGCGCAAGCCGCAAAAAGCTGGCGCCATCTACTTTCAAAACAGCTTCAAGATGTGCTGAAGACGCATCGCGCGCATTGCGCAAAGCCTCAGCACTTATCTGTTCTTCCAGTCCCAATTTAAAACTCCACCAAGCTACAAACCACAGCTGTGCCATAACAACACAAGCTCAAGGACAATACAGAGCCTCTTTGCAGTGCTGCACAAACAGCGCCAAACCCGTTAACGGCGGAATGGTTTGAGAATAAGGCCGAGAAGCCCGCGCTCCTGCATATTCTCAACTCCTATTTTCATGTCTGTGCTGCGGATGGTTGGGCTGCGGCTTCCAAACACATGATCCCATAACGAAAGCACTGTTGAGTAGTTCGAGTCTGTATCCAAGCGTTTTGCATGATGATGCACCCAATGGATAGAGGGCGTCACGACGATGAAACTCAAAACCCGCTCGAGCCCAGAGGGCAGTTTCAAGTTTGAGTGATGAAACAAGGCCGATGCCAAAACCACAATTTCAAAAACCAGAACAGAACTGAGCGGCATGGCCAAAACAAAAATAACAGCGGCCCGCACCAATGACGACAAAATCACTTCTCCAAAATGAAAGCGCAGTGCTGACGTGGTGTCCAACATTTCATCAAGGTGATGGACTTCATGAAAACGCCAGAGGAAAGGCAGAACATGATTGGCGCGGTGCCACCAGTAAATCCAGAGATCGAGCAACAACAGATCAAATCCTAAGCCCCACCACCCCGACCAAAAATCGGGACGCCAGTTAAAAACATGGCCAGCGGCAAAAGCTGTAATCGGAATGACAATGAGAGGTGAGGCTATAAAATTGAAACCTGCAAGCACAAGATTTTTCACAACCCGCGCCGCACCACCCAACCATTGCGCAACAGGGAACATGCGCTCCAACAAACACAACAGCAAAAATACAAGCGGAATTGTCATTGTCTTGAGTGTGAAAAATTCTGCGAAGCGATCCATCAAAACACTCAATTACTTTGTGCCGCTAATAGCATGTCAGCAAATTCCGCAAAGCCAGCCCCACCCTCCGATGGCGTTACAAATGCAGGCAGGTGTTCCATAAGATGCACCAGCGGCCTGATATTCGCCACGCCAATGCCAATCGGAAAATAACTATACATCGGCGCATCATTGGGGGAGTCCCCGCAATAGGCAATACACGTTCTTGCGATTGCCGCATCCCAGCCAAAACACTCTTGCAGCATGCGCAAAGACATTGAAAGCTTGTTGTGCGAACCAAACCAGGCATTGACATGTATCGATGATATTTTGGCCTCAGCACCAGCATCGTGAAATCTTTGAGCAATGGCTTGCGCCACCGACAACGGCAGCGCTGGCACGTCCTCACAAAAATCAATTGCAACATCAATTTCACGATAGGCCTGATCAGAGGCCAGCGCTGTGCCGGGAAAGTGCTTCAAAACGTCAACAGCAAGGCCTTGCAACTTCGCCACATTATTTTTACGCGTTACGTCGTCTTGCGCATAAATCCGGTTCATGCGTTTGGCTTTTACATCATAGCGAAAATAGAACGCGCCATTCTCACCCACCACACCATCCACCGGCCACATCCGCGCAATGTGATCACACCATCCCGCCGGCCTTCCTGTAATCGGCACAACTTTAATGCCCGCCGCTTGCAATTTTTCCAATGCCTCATAAGCATTAGCGGGCAAGCGACCGTGGGTCGTGAGTGTATCGTCTATGTCAGTCAAAACAGCGTGAATGCCACGCAACTGTTGTGCCGAAATTTCAGATAAATCTTGCAAGACACAGCTCCTCGTCACGTATTTAATTACGATAGCCCATCACCCGCCGGATTATGATCGGGGCTGCAATAGACATAATCAACAGCAGCCCCATCAAAACGCTGATGACGATGCCCGGCACATTGATCAACGACAGTGCAAGCGTAGCCAGGCCCAAAACAAAAAC
>JAYUPT010000288.1:0-2505 GCA_043759965.1 Aestuariivirga sp.
CGAAACCACTGATGCGCCCATCGAACAGCACGGCACACCTGTTTGAATCTCAGTAAGATATTTAAAATAGCCCGCTGCACTATCAGAACTACCGCGTGCAGAGGTTATGATCACCGGAGGCGGTTTCAAACGAAGCCTTGCGCCAATCTCACTTAAAGTTTTTGCATTACGATCTAAAAATCGCGCCACGGCCTCTGGGGATTCAGCGGCTTCGCGTGCCATGTGGCTCATGCTGCACCGCCCGGCGCAATGGTAAGTTCGGCCACAAAATCATACCCGTCTCCGCGATAATGACAGCGTGTAAATTCCACAATGCGACCATCCGGCAAATAAGAAATACGCTCGATAAAAAGAGCGGGGCTACCACTGGGCATTCCCAGCAATCTTGCATCATGAACCGAAAGTGCGGTGGCCTGCAAGCGTTGCAAGGCCCGCACCGGCCTTACACCAAGAGCATCAAGTGCATTATAAAGTGAGCCTGTAACTTTTTCTGGACTACTTATGAATTTGTAAGGAATGACTGCAAGTTCAATGGCCATTGGCTCGCCATTGGCGCGGCGCAAACGATGAAAGCGCGATACAAATTCACTGGGTGAAATAGAAAGCTTCAATGCCTCTTCTGGTGTTGGCAACCTGACTGAACGATCAAGCCAATCGGCATCGGTTTTGAGCCCACGAAGTTCCATGTCTTGCGTAAAGCTGGTGAGGCGCGACAGCGGTTGTTCAATGCGAAGTGCAGCGCCATTAACGTAGGTGCCAGAACCACGCCTTTGCAACAGCACACCTTCGGCCACCAATTCAGTAAATGCAGTTCGCACGGTGACACGCGACACATCAAGCATCACAGCCACATCACGTTCGCTTGGAATAGTATCGCCCACTTGCAAGTCACCCGCATGGACCGCATCACGCACCAGTTTTTTCACCCGCGCATAAAGTGGGGCCCTGCTGCCGATTTCGAAGCGACTTGCCGCAAAGATTTTTTCAGCTTGGTTCATACCCAACCCTCCGTCACACCATTGGCTTTGCGCGCCATCATAATTGCCCCATCCATGGCATCGTAAATTGGTTCAGCGAGTGATTTTTTAACATCCGCATCAAGATAAGGCGGATAGACTTTTGATAAGCCTCCCAACAAACAAATGCTCCGCGCACCTCGCGCAAGCAGTGCGCGACCGAGATTAGAAATGGCAGCCGCCCCTTCGATCACAATCGTCATGCCATGCACATCGCCTTTGGCGGCACATTCAAAAACCAGCGGCGCCATTTGACCATAATCTTTAGGGCTGGCCTTTTCAGACCATCGCGACAAATCAAACCGTGTGCGACCAACACGCGACAGCACTTCTTCAATCAGTGGAGTTGGCTGTAACAATCCGTCAATAGCAAGTGCTGCGCGGCGCACTGCATGATGGCCCAACCAAGCACCCGATCCATGATCACCCAGTGCAAAACCCCAACCGCCCACCATGTGGCGCACGCCATTGATTACGGCAAAACCAATCGATCCTGTTCCAGCAACTACAATGCCGCCATCACCGCCCGCGAAAGCACCAACGCAAGCCACATAGGCATCATTATCAGCAGTGACTGATGCAAAGGGGAGGTTCGCCGCAACAATTTTATCGGCCCCTTTTGATGTGACAATACCAGCAAGGCCAAGACCTGCGTGAAGCATCGTTGTTTTCAATTCAGCTTTGGCCGCCGCCACTTCTGCAGTGGCAAGGATGTTGGCCAATGCACCGTCAAAACTGAGATATATATTGGATGATCCACCCACAGCTTCGCCCAATAATTTGCCATCTGAATTGCGGATACGAGCGCGACAACGGCTGCCACCACCATCAATTCCGAGAAAATATGTATTTTTGTTGATCATTGACTTCTAATACCAACTTAATACCAAATTGAAAGAGTTTTGTTGGAGGTTAAAAATATTATCACGATTTATCCATAGATATTATGGTTAAGAATTAGTTCTGGACTAGTGGTAGCTATTTGGTATTATTGCTAAATGAGCAGCACCGAAGACAAATCTGAGGCCTATAAAAACCTCGACACTTGGGCAGATGCCGATATTTTATCGGCTCTGTTAGATGGTCAAGAACGTGCCATATCGGCGGTTCGCACCGCTATTCCGCAAATCTCTAAGGCCGCAGATGCACTGGCAAGAAATCTAAAAAATGATGGCTGTTTATATTATGCAGGCGCTGGAACTTCGATCCGCATCGGTGTGCAAGACGGCTCTGAATTGCCGGCGACTTTTGGCATGGCTGACGATAAAATCGGTTATCTGATTGCGGGCGGCAGCGCTGCTATTTTCGAAACCCTTGCTGATGCTGAAGACAACGCAGACGAAGGCACCAAGGCGGCTTCAATGCTAAAGCCCAATGACACGTTGATTGCCATCGCCGCTTCTGGTGCCACTCCCTATACAATTGCTGCCGCAATCCGTGCCAAGAAAAACGGCGCCACGGTTATTGCCGTCGCTAATAATTCCAGTTC
>JAYUPT010000289.1:0-18301 GCA_043759965.1 Aestuariivirga sp.
CCAGCACATCAATAATCTGCCAGATGCGGAATTCCTGATCGAGCTTGGCAAAAAATTTGGTAGCCACCTAGGTGCGTTGCAAGTTGAAGGCCCCAAACATCTTTATCCTCTCTCCACGAAACTGGCCAACCATATGATAGCCCCGCGCCTTGCGCTCATTGGCGATGCTGCCCATGTGGTACATCCTTTAGCGGGCCTTGGGCTTAATCTTGGCTTTAAAGATGCGGCGGCTTTGGTTGATTGTGTTGTCGATGCTGTAAATCTGGGCCAAGATATTGGCGGAGCTGCCGTGCTTGAACGCTATGCCACTTGGCGGCGCTTCGATACTGTATCAAGCGCTTATATGCTCGATGGTCTCAACCGCTTATTTTCTAATGATCATGCCGGGTTGAAACTTCTGCGCGATACCGGATTAAAAATCGTTGATCATTCAGCCAGCTTAAAGTCCTTTTTTGTTAAAGAGGCCGCAGGAGCGGCAGGCCAAGTGCCACGGCTGATGCGCGGCCTAGCCGCGTGATTGATGCGCAAGCTTGAGCTTGGCTTCATAGGCGGCCCAAATCTCAGCATGCTCGCGGCCCAGTTTAGCTAAATAGGGCCATGTGAATAATCCAGTTGAATGCCCATCACTGAAAATCAACCGCACAGCATAGGAACCAATCGGCTCTGCTTTGCTAATAGCTACATGGCGCTTGCCATAGAGCAATTGCTCTTGCCCCGGCCCATGGCCTTTCACTTCGGCACTCGGACTTTCCACACGCAAATACTCCGCACTTAAATTAAAACTTTCACCTGAATCAAAACTAATGGCCAGATTGGTGCCGTGATCCTGCACGCGAAGCTCCGTGGGCCAAATATCACTCTGCATTGAGGTCTCGTGCTTCGCCAGCCAGCATAATTGGAATGCCGTCTCGAATAGGATAAGCAAGGCCAGCGGCGCGCGAAATCAATTCGCACTTTTCGGCATCATACTCGAGTCGCGTCTTGGTGATCGGGCACACCAAAATTTCGAGAAGTTTAGGATCAGGTTTTCGGGTTTCCATCATCTCGCTCATTGCAAGCGCTGGGCCTTGCCCGAGCCTGATTTCGACAAAGCCATTTCCGTAAGCGCCACCAAAACATCGGCGCGGGATTTCAAATCTGGCGCTTCTAACAGCGCCTGTTTTTCACGCGGTGGATAAGGCGCCATCAATGAAAGGGTGTTGACCAGAACCTCGGTCGAAATGGATTGCACTTCGTTCCAATCAGCACTCATATTATTGGCTTCAAGATATTGCCTAAACGCCGTGATCACTTGATCACGGTTCACACTGCGCGCGCCCATCTCGCTCACAAAATCAATGGCGAAGGGTTTGTAGTCCACTTGTGCAACACGATAGGGCGTTGAAGTTTTCATTTCTTTTTTTACAGTAAAGCGGCAAACACCTGTGATCGTGACCACCAAGCGTCCAACATCAGTTTCGGAATAGGATGTAATGCGGCCAGCGCAGCCAACACTTTCTAATTTTGGTCTGTCTGCATCATCATTTTCTAAAGGCTGAATAATGCCGACGATGCGCTCATTCTGCATCGCATCTTCAATCATCATCAAATAGCGTGGTTCAAATATATTCAACGGCAAATCAGTGCGTGGCAAAAGCAGGGCACCAGACAGCGGAAACAGCGGAATGGATTTTGGCAGATCAGACGCTTTGCGATAACGGTTAAGCAATGATGTCATGGTGTGGCCCTATGAAAACAACACAGCAGAAAGCTTGCGCCTGCCTGCCAAAGTTGCCTCATCCTTTGGTCCCCAGGCTTCAAAAAACGAAACCAAATGTTTGCGTGCTCCATCTTCATTCCATGTGCGGTCTGATTTAATCACAAAAATTAAGTGATCTGTGGCTTCATCGCGCTTGCCAGAACCATTTAGAATAGTTGCAAGCTCTAAACGTGCCGCATAGTCTTTTGGATTGGCGGCAATGGCAGCTTCAAGTTTTGTTAGTTCAGATGTATCAACCGGATTTATGGCCAAGTCGAGGGCGGCCTTGGCACTCACAACATGAGCGTCAGCCAATTTATCAGACGGCACGGCAGCCAAAGTTGCTGTCGCCTCATCCAATAAATTCAAGCCCATCTCAGCCCGCGCCTTAATGGAATAGGCTTCGGCTTGGCCAGCTTCAGCCATAATAATTTGAGAAGCAATATCAGTAGCCGCTGCAAAATCATTGAGTGTCAGCGATTCATTGGCCATGGCCAGTGCTTCAGCAATTTGCTCAGCCCGGCCTCCCATCTTGCCCAAACGATCAATGAACTGGCGAATTTGTGATTCAGGCAGTGCCCCCATAAATCCATCAACCGGCCTGCCATCAACAAAGGCAAACACAGCCGGAATGGATTGCACGCGCATTTGCGTGGCCAGCTCTGGGTTCTGATCAATATCAACTTTAACCAGCTTGATCTTGCCTTTGGCTTCGAGCACAATCTTCTCAAGCGCCGGAGTTAAAGTTTTACAGGGCCCGCACCATGGGGCCCAAAAATCCACCAGCACCGGCACAGATTTTGACGCGTCGAGAACATCGACTTTGAACTGCTTGGTGTTGCTGTCCTTGATCAGGTCGGCAGCCGTGGCATTGGTGTTAAGCAACATATGATCCATGATAAACCTTAAATGGGCAGTGGCTGATATTATAACAAGTCATCGCTCACCGCCACTATGCGTGGGGAATGGCCGCAGGCTTTGATGAAGGCTACGAGATCAGCACTTGCAATTGTAGTGGTTGAGTCATTCTTCAGCGGATGAAAATTAAGTTTTTCGTTTTTCATCATCGCCGCATCAAGTATCACATTGGTTTTCACCTGTTTGTCATTGATCAACCCAAAGGGGCTAACCGAACCCGGCTCAAGTCCTAAAATCTCCATAAGTAACTCTGGTTTTCCAAATGTGAGACGCTTGGAGCCGATTTTATCTTTGGCCGCCTTCAAATCAATGCGCGCATCTTCCAGCGCCACAATAAGCCACAGCACGCCTTTTTCATCCTTGCAGAACAGGTTTTTGCAGTGCCCACCCGAAATATTTCCGTGAACTTTTTGCGCTTCTTCAACCGTGAACACCGGTTCATGGTCAAAAGTAACTGTGGCAAGGCCCAGATTACCTAGAAAAGTCATCAGTTCGGCTTTAGTGGCTGGCATGTTAAGGCTTAATTTAGGGGGTTAAACAGAGTTTTCACGATGCTATTGCATTTCATGCGATCTTAGGCAATAACGCGCCCGTTGAGGCACGAAGACCTTTCGCCTTAACCGCTCAAGCGGGCGTAGCTCAGGGGTAGAGCACGACCTTGCCAAGGTCGGGGTCGAGGGTTCGAATCCCTTCGCCCGCTCCAGTTTTTCAATGAAGAGCTGGTTTTTGAGAAAAAGCTCAAAACTTCTTTTTATCATCCACGATTTTCATTTTCGCCATGCCACTGCTGCCCAATTCAACAGCTGCAAACGGCCCGCCATGGCACATTTGGGCTTTATCGGTTGGGTCTGCCTGTGGCGCTTCACCCAAGATTTTTTTGGCAAATTGTTCGGCATTATCTTTAGGGCAAAAACCCAAAAATTGAGCGTTAGAATTATCAACGCCAGCACGGTCGTTATTGGAAACGCCATAGACAATTGAAAAACCAGTGATCGGCGTATCAACCGCCCGCGTCACCAAATGGATAAGATCATCATAGGAGAGCCAAGTGCCAAGGGCGCGTGCATTATTCACTTGCGCGCATGAAATGATGCGAAGGCACACAGCTTCTACCCCACGCTTTTCCCAATACATGCGCGCCAAATCTTCAGCAAAACATTTAGCAAGGCCATAAAATGAATCAGGCCGGTGCGGAACATCCGTGCCAATGAATTCAGTTTTCGGATACATGCCCACAGCATGTATGGAACTGGCATAAACCACGCGGCGCACTTTGTTTTGGTATGCCGCTTCCCAGATATTATAAGCGCCAATAAAATTGGGGCCGAGCAATTGTTCAAATGGAGCCTCATCAGGATGGGCTCCAAAATGTACCACCATGTCCGCGTCTTTCAGCAGCGCATGAATCTCATTAAATTTTGCGAGATCGGCGCTGATATATTTTTCGTTGCTGTAGAGCTTACCAATATCTTGAACAATGTCAGACGAGACTAATTCATTCGCCATCCTCGACAAAGGCTCACGCAAATAGGAACCAAGTCTGCCAGCCGCGCCCGTTAAAACAATTTTTTTCATATGACAGCTTTTTCTAAGAACGGTTCATTGCGCTCAATGCGGGTGAAACTAAATGGCGAAAGATCAAGCGTTCTGAATTCACCATAAGTAATCAATTCCGATATACCCCGCCCCATGGCTGGTGACTGCTGGAAGCCATGGCCAGAGAAACCGTTGCAGAACATAAAATTTTCGATGACAGAATGGGGTCCAAGGATCGCATTTTGATCAAGCACATTATAATCATAATGCCCGGCCCAAGAGTTGATCACTTTGATCGCCTCAAATTGTGGAATGCGGTTTGCCACTGCTGGCCAAATTTTGTTTTCCCAAATGCTGTGGTCCATTTCAAAATCATTGTAGTCCACAGCATGATCATCATCTGGTGGCCCACCTGTCATATAATATTTTCCTTCCGAGCGCATATGAACGCCGGAGGGATCAATGGTCAGCGGCAAATCGCGGTCCAGCGGTTTTTCTGCGTCAAAAATAAATGTCATGCGTTTGCGTGGCTCAACTGGAATTTCAATGCCCGCCATACGCGCCGTAAGAATAGCGCGCGTGCCAGAACAGTTTGTAACAATGCCGCAGGAAATTACTTCGCCCGTTTTCAATGTTACTGTTTCAACGCGCGTGCCACTGGCATTTTTACTCATGCCAACAACTTCGTTGTGAAGATATTCAACACCGTTTTGTTTTGCTTGGCGTTTCCACCAATCAAACAATGTGGCCCCTTCAAAATAACCTTCATCAACAAGGTTATGATTGCCCGCGATAATATCATCAAGCTGATAGAACGGATAAGCAGTGGCAATTTCATCGCGTGTCATATGCTGAGTGCCAGCGCCACATGCGATTTGCATTTTTTGATCGATCTTCAACTGATCAGCAAAGCTTTGCGTATCAGCCAAATACATATAGCCAAAACTTTGAATGATGGGCTGCGGCAAGTCTGCTCCACCTCCCATATAAGTTTTGAAGTTCTTCACAAATTCCGCACAAAATTGCGAAATCTTCACATTGATGGGCTCGCTGAACTGCATACGAATGGAACTGTTGGTGAGAGAGGTTGCGGCAAATTCATAAGTCGGGTCACGTTCCACAACCAAAACCTTGCCAGTGAAATCTTTGTTACTCGACAAGTACCACGCAATTGAAGAGCCAAGCATGGCCCCACCCACAATCACCACATCATAGGATTTGAGTTTCGGCGCTTTCATGAGGATCAGAGGCCTTTTTTGTAAACGATGAATGATGAGCGCGGCACAATAGTGTCGTAGAGCGAACGTGCGGCCGCATTGTATTCTTGGGTTTGCCAATAAATGCGGAACGCACCTTTTTCTTTGGCTTTTTCTTCACAAGCCATAATGAGCATTTTTGCAGCCCCGCCACCGCGCGCGTTGGGGTCAACAAACAGATCCTGCAAATAGCAAATCTGTTTCTTGCTCCATGTGTGATCGTGGAAAACATAATTGCAAATGCCAATCACTTGGCCGTCACGCGTCGCCACCAAAGTATCAATGTTACTGGTGGGATCAAGAATGCGTGCCCAGGTATTTGCGGTCACATCTTCAGCGACTTCTGAACGATAGAACTTTACATAGCCTGCCCAAAGCTCGCGCCAGCGCTTCTCGTCTTTGGCTTCGGTCATTCGTATGGTTGTTTCTGACATTAAACGGTCTCGCCTCGTTTTACAGAATCGAGAATAGATTTGATTTCAGCATCATTCAATCCATAGTCGCGGGCGGCGGCTTCGGGTGAAATATACCCGCGTGCTAAATCGCGCTTCACCAACTCTGGAACACGGTCACTTGCCTTGCCGTAACCAGCGCCTCCTGGAAAGGCGAGCATCACGCGCCGTCCATGAGAAATAAATTGTTTGCCCTTGCCACGCATCTTGGTGCCATCATCTTGGCCAATCGTAGTGGCGGCTCCATTGGCTCCACCTTGGCGGCCACGAGCGGGATGATCGACGCGGTCAAACATGGCTTGGAAATCAAACTCGTGGCCTTCCAAGGCTCCCACTTCCATAAACTGCCCAAGGCCACCGCGAAATTTTCCAGCACCACCAGAATCAGGGCGTAATTCTTTGCGCCAGATAATCACCGGGCCTGTGTGCTCTGTGGCTTCAATCGGCATTGTCATAACGCCGGATGGAAAGGCCGTAGCATTAAGGCCATCGACAGTCGGGCGCGCTCCAGCACCGCCAGAATTGAATGTCAGCACTTCCGCACGCACAGTACCTTCGGGTGCAGGCTGGTCCATGCGTGGGCGTAGTGACACTTGGAAATTGCACAAGCAACCGGCACCTTCGGCTGGCACAAGTTGTGGAAGGATTTTGTCGAGTGCATCAAAAACCGTGTCTGGAATCATATGACCAATCACATGTCGCAATGCTACGGGGGCCGGATGCACGGCATTCAAAATCGAGTTCACCGGAGCCACCACCTCAAAGGGCGCAAGTGAAGCAGCGTTGTTTGGAATCTCTGGCGCGATGGCACATTTCAAAGCGTAACACGCGTATGCCTTGGTATAAACCAGCGGAACGTTAATGCCTTTTTTGTCGAGGCCAGAGGTGCCAGTGAAATCAGAAATAATGCGATCTTCCAAAATTTCCAACTTCACTTTAAGTTCGATAGGCTTATCAAATCCATCGATGGTCATTGCACCCGTGGCAATTGATCGGGGCAGAGCTGCAATCAGCTCTAAAGTAGCGCGGCGCGAATTATCCAAGATAAAATGGCTGATGCCCGCGAGGTCATCAAGATCAAACTCCACCATCATTTCAATCAAACGGCGATGGCCGATTTCATTACAGGTGGCTAGCGCATAAATATCACCCACCAACTGGTCGGGCTCACGCACATTGCCTCGTACGATTTTAATCAGAGTTGCATCAACCACACCACGTGCCATCAGTTTCATTATCGGAATATAGAGGCCCTCTTCATAAACGCTTGCCGCATCTGCCCCAAAGCCGCGCCCGCCAATATCGACAATATGGGCCGTGCAAGCGAAGAAGCCCACATGAGCACCTTTACGAAATGACGGTGTAACCACAGTGATATCATGCAAATGGCCCGTACCCTCCCATGGGTCATTGGTGATATAAACATCACCTTCAAAAATGTTCTCACGGCCAATGCGCCGGATGAAGTGAGCAACTGCATCGGCCATGGCATTCACATGACCAGGTGTGCCTGTAACGGCCTGAGCCAACATCAGACCTGCGAGATCGTAAACACCCGCAGAAAGATCGCCTGCTTCACGCACCGACGTAGAAAAGGCAGTGCGAATGAGGGCTTGGGCCTGCTCTTCGACGATGGAGATCAACCTATTCCACATCACTTGGTTGGCGACTGTTGTTGTCATGGTTCACGCCTTCCGTGTGAGATCAATGGTGCCATCAGCTTGTGCCACGGCGCAGCGCGAAGATGGCACGATGATGGTGGTTTCATCTTCTGTGATAATAGCCGGACCTTGCACCATTTGACCAGTTTTCATGCCATTTCGATGAATGACTGAGGCTTCAACTGTTTTGGAAATTCCTGCATCAAACAACATCCGTGTACTGAATATATCTGGTGCTGAGGTCTTTGGTAATGCGGCAACGGCAGCAACTTTCTCCTTGGGCGTGGTAGCATTCACGGCCCACACAGTGATTTCAATTTCCATGCCCTCCACAGTGCGGCCAAACAAGGCGGCGTAATCAGTTTCAAATAATTTTTGAAATGTCGCTGCATCCGGGTTGCGGGCTTGTGTGGTGTTAAGGACAATGGGAATTTCCCAACCTTGGCCTTTGTACCGCATGTAAGCTTTAAACTCGGCGTTGATCGGGGCCACGGCATCACACGAACGCACAAAGCCTGTTGCTTCTTTTTCTAAATCTGCCAGCAGCGCTTTGATCACTTCAGGTGCAAATAGTGAGAGTTTCATATAAACGCTTCGTGTTGCTTCAAAACTGAACGGCGCACGCAAAAAACCAATAGCCGACCCCACACCAGCTCCTTTTGGCACTAACATCCGAGTGATACCAAGCTTCTCACAAAGCCTGCCTGCATGAAGCGGGGCCGCACCGCCGAATGCGATCATGGTATAGTTTGAGAGGTCTTCGCCATTTTCCACGGCGTGAACCCGCGCCGCATTAGCCATGTTTTCGTCCACCACCTCAGCCAAACCAAAGGCTGCAGTTTGTGCATCCATACCGAGCGTTTGGCCAAGCACAGTTTCTAAAGCGACGGCAGAATTTGCAGTGTTCAATTTAATCGAACCGCCAGCAAAATTATCTGGATCAAGCTTACCCAAAACTAAATCTGCATCAGTCACCGCTGGCTTCACCCCGCCACGGCCATAACAAGCTGGGCCCGGTTCGGAGCCCGCACTTTCTGGCCCCACACGAATCTGGTGTAATGCATCCACATGCGCCAGCGAACCCCCGCCTGCCCCAATCTCAACCATGTCGATCACCGGAATGGAGATCGGCATGCCTGAGCCTTTTTTAAATCGGTAAGTGCGAGCCACCTCAAAGACGCGTGAGGTTTTGGGAGTTTGATTTTTAATCAAACAAATCTTTGCCGTGGTGCCACCCATATCGAAGGATAAAACTTTATCGAGACCAAAGCGCGCTGCGATATGAGCCGCAAACACGGCTCCCCCCGCAGGACCAGACTCAACAAGCCGCACTGGAAATTCTGCTGCACTTTCCAGCGAAATAATTCCACCTCCTGAATGCATGAGGAAAATTTTGCAAGCCACACCTTCAGCACCAAGCCGCGCACCCAAGCGGCTGAGATATGATTTCATTAGCGGTTTAATATAGGCATTGGCCACCGTGGTGTTGAAGCGTTCATACTCACGCATCTGAGGCGAAACCTCAGAGGAAAGCGAGATCATCACGCCCGGCAATTTTTCCGTGAGAACTTCGCTGATTATTTTCTCATGTGCGTCATTCAAATAGGCATGGATGAGACCCACAGCCACAGACGTATAGCCCGCCAAATGTATATCTTGGACCACGCGCTCAACATCAGACCGCTCAAGTGGCACCAACACGCTGCCCTTGGCACTCACACGTTCCAAAACAGTAAAGCGGCTTTGGCGCGGCAGGAGGGGTTCCGGCAAAACCAAATTCAAATCATACTGTTCAAAGCGCGATTCAGTCCGCATCTCAATCACATCACGAAAACCCTGCGTTGTTATCAGTGCTGTCTTTGCCCCACGCCGCTCAATCAACGCATTGGTGGCTAGAGTGGTGCCGTGAATGATCTGAATGATTTGAGAAGGGTGAATTTCTGCTTTGGCACACACCTGTTTCATGCCATCGATGATCGCATTTTCGGGCGCTGCATTGGTGGTGAGAACCTTGGCGGAGAATTGGAAACTGCTCACTTCCAAAACCACATCCGTAAACGTGCCGCCAATATCAACACCGAGGCGAATGGACGAAGTTTTCATAAGTGGAGACCTTGTATAAGAGCAGAATTTCAATTCAAGCTAAGCGGTGCATTAGATAACGTCCAATGCTTAAAATCTATACATAAGATAAGAAATTATTATGGACTATATACTCCGTTCCGCCATCTCCCTCCCCAACTCAGCAGCCCGTTTCACCAAACCACTTGCCGGAGAATGGGCATAGGAGGCGGTGAAAGTGAGTGGAGAGGGTGTCCATTTATAGGTGAGCTGCACCAATGCTTTTGACTTCAGAAAAGGCTGCGCCATTGGCAGAGGAATGGTAGCGATGCCCAGACCATCAGTGGCCATTTGCAGGCAAGCAGCAAGATTATTGCTGGAAACAATGCGCGCAGGACCATCATGATTTTCTCTAAAATGAGCCGTCACCTCAACATATGATCTTGTATTTCTTGCATGACAAAGAATGGTTTGTGCTGCCACTTGTGTAGTCGTTTTAAACGGGCCTTTGAGTTTTGGTGAAGCCACCCAAATCATTGGGGCTGATCCCAGATCGATATTATTAATATTATAATCCGTGATCGGGCCATTCAGAAAGGCAAGATCAAGTGCGCGCTCCACCAATTCGCGGCGTAGGTTTATGGAAAAATCCACCGTCAACTCCACTGCCACATTGGGAAATTCGGATTTCAGTTTTTTGAGATAATCGCGCAACCATGTTTGTGCAACCATCTCGGTGACGCCTAATCTAAGAACTCCAATCTGCTCGCCTGCTCGCCCAGATTGCGCAGAGAATTCTTCGGTAGCGACTAAAACACGCTCGGCATAAGTCAGAAGCGCTTGACCTTTTTGAGTGATTGTTACTGAGCCAGCGTCACGCTCAAATAACTTCACACCCAAAGCGGCTTCAAGTTCGGCTATGCGCACTGAAATGTTTGGCTGAGTGGTGTTCAGCCTTTCTGCTGTACGGCGAAAGCTGCCGAGCTTTGCAACCCAGACAAAACTTTCAAGCTGTTTCAAATTCCAAAGCAACAATGACCTCAGAGATTTTTGAAATCAGGAGTAAGTGCAAGGTCTTGCACCAGTGGTTTGCTTGGCAAGTTGGTTTGATCTTCATCTGAGGTGAAAGTTCTATCATCTCGGTCAAGCTGCTTTCCATCCTTATCGATCAACCGGATGGTAACATTATATTGCCCGCCCTTTTTTAAACCGGTAAGCGGATCACTTTGCAATTTATAGGTAAGCTTACCCACCATCGCCGGAAGGCTTACGGTTTGACGCGCATTTTGGCCCGGCAGATCAAACTGCGCCTCAACGGTGCTCCCCTCTGGCAATGGATATTTTTGTTGAGCAATCACCACCATTCCAGCTTGCGAATAGCGATAATTATAAGTGATGCCACCACCTGCAATTTTTAAATAGTCTTTTGGACCAGAATCTTCGCCACAAGCGCAGAGCAAAAATGCGGCATAGAGAAAAAGTATGGTCTTCATAGCTTTTCACTTTCGCGCTGCTTAACCATTCCAGCTAATCCTTCGGGCCGCAGCAGTAGCACAAAGACGATGAACGAAAACACAAACACGTCACGGTAAGCAGTTGAGAATGTGGCTGACCATAGCACCTCTAGGCCAGCAAGAGAAAGTGCCCCAAGAACAGCCCCGCGAATTGAACCAAATCCGCCAATGACGGCTGCAAACATGGCTTTAAAACCCAACATGAGACCGGATGAAAAACTCGTGCCGCCATAGGAAATTGCTGCAATCCATCCTGAAATTGCAGCAAGGCCAGCCCCCAGCATAAAGGTTTGGCGCATCACAGCGTCAGTGTTCACGCCGCACAATTTGGCCAACAAAATTTCTTGGGAACACGCCTGCCAATTGCGGCCAAAACGTGTGAACCTCAAAAGCGTAGCGAGGCCGATAAGGCTGGTGAAAGCTAGGACCATTGAAAATGCCGTCACAGCCGTGATTTGCAAGGCAAAAGGATTTGGCCAAAACACCACGCGGCTGCCTTGAAACAGGGGCGGAATCCAAATATCGCGCCCACCTGATTGCAGCCGCATTAATTCTTGAATCGCAATCGAAAAGCCAATTGCCGCAATCATAAAGGCTTGTGATGAACGTTTGATAAGGGGCGCAAAGACAGCGCGTGCTGCAAAATTTCCAAAGACGCCGGCGCAAAGAATCGCAACGGCCAAGGAGAAAACTGCCGATGACAATTCATCATAGCCGTTGACCAAGCTGGCAAAACACACATAGACGGCGGCAAATGAGCCAAACATCGCCACATCTCCGAAAGAGAGGAACACCTTCCGCGTGAGCGCCTGAATAAGCGCAAAGGCCACTGCCAGTGGCACATAAAATGTGGACAATTGCACCGTGTTTAAAATTTGCTGCAGAAAATAGGCAAACTCTTGCGTCATGGGGCAAAGCTAATCACGCCCGCTCCCAACACTCAATGCTTGAAATGGCGAATACCTGTGAACACCATGGCAAGCCCAGCAGTGTCGGCAGCCTTGATCACCTCATCGTCTTTGAGCGATCCACCTGGCTGAATAATGGCGGTGGCCCCCGCAAGCGCCGCAGCCTCAATGCCATCTGCAAACGGAAAGAAAGCATCCGATGCTAAAACTGACCCTGAAACGCCAGACGCATCGGCACTTTTACGAACTGCAATGCGCGTTGAATCAATGCGCGACATTTGGCCTGCACCAATGCCCGTGGTTGCGCCATTTTTAACAAACACAATAGCGTTGGATTTAACGTGTTTGGCAACACGAAATGCGAACCGCAAATCATTCATTTCTTGCGCTGTGGGCTGGCGCTTGCTCACTACGCGAAGTGCGCTTTCATCAAACGACACTGTATCGGCGCTCTGCACCAACAAGGCACCGGAGATGGTTTTGACAGTCATTGCAGATGCGATTTTCGCTTTTATATCTTTAAGAAGAAGCAGACGAAGATTTTTCTTTTGCGCCAAAATTCTGAGAGCATTTTCGTCTGCGTCAGGCGCAATAATAACCTCAGTGAAAAGTTTTGAAATTTCAATTGCCGTTGCGCCATCCAGAGTTCGGTTGAAAGCTATAATGCCACCAAAGGCACTTGTTGTATCACAGGCCAAAGCCTTAGCATAAGCTTCCAGCATAGAAGTCCCAGTTGCCACACCACAAGGATTGGCGTGTTTAACAATCACGCAAGCTGGTTGGTCAAATTCACGCAACGCCTCCAAAGCAGAATCGGCATCATTGATGTTATTGTAGGAAAGCTCCTTGCCTTGCACCTGTTGAGCATCGGCAATACCTGAACGCTTATCACTGGTTTTATAGAGTGCCGCCACCTGATGCGGGTTTTCGCCATAGCGCAATGATTGGAGAAGCTTGCCACCAACCGTGAAATAATCTGGCGTCAATTCGCCATTTTGCTGATTAAACCAAGAGGCGATTGCCGTGTCATAAGCGGCGGTGCGGGCAAAGGCTTTGGCCGCTAATTTCTTGCGGAGCGCAAGGCTGGTTGTTTTGGTGGCCTGCAGCTCGGCAATCACCAGCTTATAATCTGAAGGATCAACCAGAACTGCAACCCTGTCGTGATTTTTAGCGGCAGCGCGGATCATGGCGGGCCCGCCCACATCGATATTTTCAATTGTCTCGTCGAAGTCTGCCTTCCTAGCAACAGTTTCTTCAAAGGGATAAAGATTGACCACCAACAAATCGATGTCCGAAATGTCATTTTCATGCTTGGCTTTTTGGTGTTCAGCATTGCCGCGCACATTCAGCAAACCGCCATGCACTTTGGGGTGCAGAGTTTTAACCCGCCCATCCATAATTTCAGGAAATCCTGTGAGCGCTGAAACATCTTTCACGGGAAGTCCTGCAGTCTTCAAAACCGCAGCCGTGCCACCCGTTGAAACCAACTCAACACCCAAAGCGTTGAGCGCAGTTGCCAATTCAAAGAGGCCAGATTTATCCGAAACTGAAAGCAAAGCGCGGGTGATCGTCATATGAAACTCCATGTGTGAACAGTCTCATAAAGCATTCGGAATAGAAAAAAACCCCGAAGTGTCGATTTGCCTTTATGCCAAAAGATCTGGCTCAGGCAATTTCTTGCGTGGGTTGGGTTTGGCAATCTTAGTTTGCTTTTTAAAAGCCCAATTCATTTTGCCGTTGGCTGTGCTGCAAATTTTCAGCACAGTACCGTTTTGCTCAACTTGCGCTTCGCCTCCGCGCAGGGTTAGATTCCAAACAGTTTGATCAGGTGCAATCAACAAAACGCCGCCCTCACGCGTGGCAGCAATTTTAACTTGCGCAGCTAAATCAAAAATAATTTCAATGTCAGATGTAAAGCGATCTTCCACGCGCAGATCCGTGCCATCAGCGCTTAAAAAATAAATGCGTTCGCGTCCACCACTGGAGGTCACTTGCAAAGCAACGCCGTTGGTGGAGTCATGGAGAGCAGCTTGTGTCGATAAGAGTGCGTTTCCACATTTGGATTTAAAAAGCCGCTGCGCGGCTATCGCGAAATCAAATTGGAAATTACTTTTTGTATCGACAAATAAATTAGTCTTGCCACCTGTTAGTCGGGCAAAACCCGTTTGTGGAGCTAACTTCAAGGACTTCGCATCTGCGTCAAAACCCATTAAAGCGGCGATTCTATCACCATGCGTTAGCATTGCGAGAATTGGAAACATCCGGTGCAGTGCATCGGCTGCTGCTGCGGGAAAAATCTGCCGATTAAGTTTCATCGCCGCCTGCAAGGGCAACAACAATGACATCAGATCAATCAAGTCTTGGGGCTCGCGGGAGGCTGGTCCACCATCTTGTAAGATAAGCTGATCAAGGGTTGAATTTAACATGTCAGAAGCGGATTTTCGAAAGTGCTCTAAACCATGAAATGCGGTGGTGGCGTATAACAGCGAGACCGATTGTAAAAACGCCTCCTTGGTGCTGCGTAATTTCAGAGCGTTAACCCGCGCCACAGTTTCTGAAACGATATTTAGAAACTCTACCCGCAAAGATGCATCAGCGCTCAGCGCTAATTCAGAACCATGAGTGCAAAGTGCGATTAAAGCTTTGCTGATTACAGCAATATTTTTTCTTGATTTTTTAGACCTATTCCAACGACCTAATAATCTTAAAGCATAATGAACATGAAGCTGGCGTTTGCTTGAACTGAAATCGGCCAACCACATAAGACAATGGAGATATTCCTGCCATGCTTTGTTACCCAATTGTTCAGTAAATAAAAATGGTGCGGACGTAACAATGGTTTCATCACCAAACTGAAACTCACCTGCATACATCGAAAAGGCTCGTTCTTCATATCCTATATCAAGACTAGCAATTGCTTGAGCAAAGCCACTGGCTTTGGGTTTTGGACCAAAGAGCAGTGCTCGCTTTATCCCGTCCAGAAACGACAAGGTTCCCCCCTTATAATGGGGTCTTGCATCCACGCGAAATATACCACGATCAGCCATTGCGAAGCTTCGTCTTGCCTTAAAAAGTTCAAATGAGAGAATTTGAGCTTCGTATCTTTATGGTTAATGAAGTGCTAAAATTAGACTGTTGAGTCATAATAAGCTGTGGAGAAGTGAGATGGAAAAACCAGCCCTAACGAACGCAGCCAAACGGGCACTGGCCGAAGCCGAAATGCGCCGCAAAGCAGCAGAGTCAACAAAACTTCCACGCGAGTTAGGCGGCGGCAAAGGCTTAGAACCCACGCGCTTTGGCGATTGGGAGAAAAAAGGCATCACATCGGATTTTTAATCCTATGCAGCGCATTCTCAATATCAGTAACCTTACTGAAGCGGTGGACGCTCTTTGTGAAATTGAACCACAATTTAAATCCATTGTTGATCGCCATGGTCTGCCGTCTCTGCGTAGTTCGCCGCAAGGTTTGGAAGGCTTGCTGATGATTATCACCGAGCAGTTTTTGTCGCTGCAAGCAGCAGCAAGCATTTGGTCGCGTTTAAAATTACGGTTGGAACTTTGCGAAGCGTCTGAAATCTTGGCGTGTCCAGAATCCGAGCTTGTAAGTTTAGGTCTTTCACGCACCAAGGCCAAAGCCTTTCACGCGAGCGCCCGAAGCGACCTTGATTTCACTGCATTGAACGAAATCGAAGTGTCAAAAAAACTCTGTACCATTCACGGCGTTGGGCCGTGGACCGCTGATATTTATATGCTTTCAGTTTTAGGGGCTGCCGATGCCTGGCCCAAAGGTGATTTGGCATTGCGCATTGCCATTCAGGATTTTTTAAACCTCCCTCGGCGGCCCGAAATTTCTGAAATGAGTATATTAGCCGCAAATTGGCGGCCACACCGCGCCGTGGCGGCCCGCCTACTCTGGAGCCATTACCGGGGCCTCAAAGGTCTTGAACAGGCTTAAAGAAAACCCCTTCACACAAGCGTTATAGGCCTTATAGTATATCTATCAGATTGGTTGAAAAGAGGTTTTCCTTGTATCAAGCGCCGGTCGCGCCAGAAGCCTGCCCTGCTTTGGTTCTCAATGCCGACTACCGGCCTTTGAGCTACTATCCCTTGTCTTTGTGGTGTTGGCAGGATGCAATCAAAGCGGTGTTTCTTGACCGGGTGAATATCGTTTCGGAATATGACCGCGTGGTCCATTCCTCCAGCGCCGAATTTAGGCTGCCCAGCGTTGTGTCGCTCAAAACTTATGTGAAACCCTCAAAAACACCAGCCTTCACAAGATTCAACGTTTTCTTGCGTGATCGCTTTGAATGCCAATACTGCGGCGTGAACGAAGAACTCACGTTTGATCATGTGATCCCGCGCTCCAAAGGTGGCCAAACGACGTGGGATAATGTGGTGGCCTCTTGCTCGCCGTGCAATCTCACCAAAGGCGGTGATTTGCCCAAGCAAGCTAAAATGTTCCCTAAAAACTGGCCAATTCGTCCAACGGTCAACCAGCTCCATTCCAACGGACGATTATTCCCGCCCAACTATTTGCACGAAAGTTGGATGGATTATCTTTATTGGGATGCTGAGCTTGATCCATAAAGCGTTTTGACTTTTCTTGAAAAAGTCAAAATCGCCCTAAGCACGGCTTATCGCCAAGCCTGAAACCAAGGCTGAGATGATGGCGTTCCAGCCAGCCAGTGAAAGGCCGATAATCCTGATTGCGGGTTGATCGCACATCACGGCTTTCTTGCTCAGATCAGGCAGTCCGCCGCCAAATCCACCACCTGTGCAAGTGGTTGGCCCCTGCCACCATTTCCACTCAACGCCAGAATGATAAATTCCAAATATCATGCTGCCAAACATAATGAGGCCGATCAGATAAAGTCCGACACGTTGCACTTTTTGATCAAGCAGAGAAAAGATTAGACTGAGCGGAATAACAGCATAATATGCATAGCGCTGCATCAAACATAGCTCACAGGGCGCATAGCCCATATATTCAAAGCCATAGGCACCCAAAAGAATGGCCGTTGTTATGGCAAAAATCGTCAGCAAAATTTGGCGACGCGACAGTGAATTTAACATGCAAGAACTCCAGAATGGGCGAAGAATTTAAAAACAAAATAAAGCCCAATCAAAATGGCGGCAGCAAGGCTTGCAATCAAACCCAATCGCTTTTCAATAAAGTTTTTGATCGGCTCACCATAGCGCTTGAGCGCCCACGCCAAAGCAAAAAACCTCGCCCCTCTGGCAAGGATACAAGACAAAACGAAAAACACAAAACTGATATGAGCAACGCCGGCCAATATGGTGACAATTTTAATGGGTGGCAAATGCGCTAAACCTGAAGTGGTGAGCAAGACCAAAAGAGTTTGATCGCTGGTGCAAGATTTCAGATGTTCAAATTCTGCAAGCTTTCCGTAAAACAACAGCACAGGTTTGGCAAAAGCTTCATAGGCATAAAACCCAAGCATATAACCTGCAATGCCGCCCAAAGTTGAAGCAATGGTGGCAACCAAAGCATATCGATAAGCGCGGCTGGGGCTTGCTAAAGCCATCGGCAGAAATAGAACATCAGCCGGAACCAAAAAAACTGAACTTTCTATAAAGGCGATGAAAGCCAGCCAAATTTCAGCGGTTTTGCGCGCCGCCAGCGACAGAGTCCAAGCATAAAGTTTTTGCAACATCGTAAAGTTTAATCCATATCTGGTTTGGTGCGGCGCAAGTTTTTGGTTTGGCCGCGCTTAACTTTGGTATCAAGGCGTTTAAGAGTTGAGGAGTAAGTAGGCTTGGTGGCCCGCCTCGCCTTAGGGCGAATTAAAGATTTTTGCAAAATCGCCACGAGCTTTTCCAAAGCCAAAGCTCGGTTGCGTTCTTGTGATCTAAATTCTTGGGCTTGTATCACCAGAATATTGTCCAAGGTCAGCAACCGCCCAGCCAATGTGGAAAGGCGGCCCCGCGCATCCTCCGGCAAGCCGGAAATTGAGACATCATAGCGCAGCTCAACCGCAGTCGAGACTTTATTGACATTCTGGCCTCCTGGACCAGAAGCCCGCATAAATGTCTCTTTAATGTCGCGTTCATCTATATAGAACGAATCGGAAATTCGGATCATTTGCGTTTTAAAGCGCCTTTCTGGTTGACGGCGCAAGCCTCATGGCATTAGAGAGAGCAAAATATGCCCTTGTGGTGGAATGGTAGACGCGACGGACTCAAAATCCGTTTCCGAGAGGAGTGGGGGTTCAAGTCCCTCCAAGGGCACCATCACC
>JAYUPT010000290.1:0-2489 GCA_043759965.1 Aestuariivirga sp.
TCCATATCGGCGATGAGAAGTTTTTTACGGCGGTTGACGGTTGGCACCATGTTCACATCAATTGCAAAAGGCTTCAGCCTTGCTTTGGCTTCAGCATTAAACTGCGTGAATTCGGCGGCTTCACCATGGGCCAACCATTTGGGCTCGCCCCCCACCAAGGCTGTCACCACAGGTGTGATTGCGTTAGAGCCGGGGGCTGCTATGAGAACAAGAACAGATGACATTATGATCCAACAAAAACAAAAATCAGTGCTGCTTATTGCAGGCCCCACTGCCAGCGGCAAGTCTGCAATGGCAATTGCAGCGGCGCGCACTCGAAATGGTGTGATTATCAACGCAGATTCGATGCAGGTTTATTGTGAACTGCGCATTCTCACAGCGCGTCCCAGCGTGGAAGAAGAGGCACTTGCCCCACACCGGCTTTATGGAACCGTGGGCGGAGCAAGCGACTATTCAGTTGCACAATGGCTGGCAGATGCAGAAATTGAAATTCAAACCTGTTGGGAGCAGGGCCAGTTGCCGATTCTTTGCGGGGGCACGGGGCTTTATTTCATGGCGCTTGAAAATGGCCTGGCAAAGGTGCCGCCGATTGATCCGTTTATCCGCGAAAGCTGGCGCAGTTTTGAGGGCGATCTTCACGCAGAGCTCAAGCACCGCCATGCTGTGAGTGCGGAGAAGCTAAACCCGGCCGATCGCCAACGTCTCATCCGTGCGCTTGAGGTTTTTGACAGCACCGGAAAATCGCTGTTGCAATGGCAGCACGAAGCCGAGCGATCTGCTTTTCTCAATGAAGTGAATGTTGAACGCCATTTTATCGATGTGCCGCGCGAAGAACTTTATGCCAGAGCCGAACGCCGCTTTGATGCAATGATAGAGCAGGGCGCGTTAGACGAAGTCCGGGCCCTGCCAGAACTTGATTCCGCCCAACCGATTATGAAAGCCATCGGTGTGCCGGAACTCCGAGCGCATCTGTGTGGGGAGTATTCTTTGGCCGAAGCCGCCATCAAAGCCAAAACCGCAACACGCCATTATATCAAGCGACAAATGACTTGGTGGCGGGGGAAATGGGGTGCCGGCGGGCCAACCCAACATTGAACTCAAATTCAACTCCATGATTTCACAGCGGATGCCTTGCGGCTACAATTCTTTTTACCACTGTTGCCGCAAAGCCTTGAAACCAAGGCGGCAATCCACATGTAAGTTACATGTGCCCTTGGCTCTCGCAGGCGGGGGTGATTTTTCCCCAGCAGAGCTGCCCTTGCCATGTGGGCATGATGGAGGATGACATGTCGATACAGAAAATGATGCATTTTGAAGGACTTCGGGTTCACAAGAGTTGGGAAGACATGGTTACAGCCGTGCTTAGCCTAGCGCTCATTGCTTCGCTCTATTGGGGCAATGCCGCACTGCCTAGCACAACTGTGGGCAGCGTGTTCCTTGTCGGCGGCGCAATTTTCTGCGTGGCCGTGGTCGAGATCATGTTTATCGGCCGCTGGGAAGAATATCTTCAAGCGGTGTTAGGCGTATTGGTCGCTCTGGCAGTCTTCGTGCTGGACTACGGGACGAGCGGTGAATTGCGGGTCTGGCATTTCGTCATCGGCGCGCTAGTGGCCCTGATCGCGATTTTTGAGATCTGGCAGGACACCGGCAAGGCTAAGTGACGAACGACGGGGAGGCCAAATGACGCTTGACCTCCCACTGGTTGAGACCGACTTTTGCAAGAGGTTTTTGAAAGCACGGGAAAATCGTTGCTGCAATGGTAACAAGAAGCTGAGCAGCCCATTATGATAGCCATTGATGTGCCGCAATTGCGCGATTATCTGAGCGGAACATTAACCTTGGCCGATGCTGTTTCTTTAGCAAAATTGCAACACGCCACTATATCAATCGATAATTTTGTGGCCTCGTGGGCAGATGAAGGAATGGCCGGTTGGTTAAATTAAGAATTTTGTTTTCGATATTAGCAATCGGTGGATTTTCGCAAGGCAGCAGTGCCACTTGTTTTGATGAGTTAAAAGCAAAGCATGTTGATTTTGATTTAGTGGCCCAGCCGCAGGGTTCGCCAGCTTGCGTTGTTGTGCAGCCGGTGCAATTGAAATCAGTTTTAATAAACGGCACAAATTTAAAACTGCCCGATCACCCCATTCTTAATTGTGCCTTCGCGTTGAATTTTGTATCGTGGTTGCAAGATTTGGGTGGCCCAGCTGCACTTGAAAAAGAAGGCTCGGCTCTCACACATTTCTACACTGGTCCAGGTTTTGAATGCCGAGGACGTAACGGCGATGTTTCAGCAAAAATGAGCGAACATGCGTTTGGCAATGCGGTGGATGTTGAACGGTTGCGATTCGGTGATGGCCTTTCAGTTCTGGTGCATGACGCACCAGATACTACAGCGCCGGGCTATGATGTGTTGAAAGCCATCCGTGCATCAGCCTGCACCCGCTTCACCACAGTTCTTGGCCCCGGCTCTAATGACGCGCACCGCGAAC
>JAYUPT010000291.1:0-18006 GCA_043759965.1 Aestuariivirga sp.
TGTGGTGTTGATGAGCACATCACAAGTTTCCAAAGTTAAATTATGGGTTTCAACGGGAATAATTTTAGGCCCAAAGCTATCGCGCAAATCTTGAGCCCGAGATAGAGTTCGATTCGCTACCGTAATAGAATTTACGTCAGCTTTAAGCAGCCTGTGAATGATGGCTTTGGCAGAACCACCCGCCCCCAAAATTGTGATGTTTTTTCCTGTTGGCACAAGTTCTGGGACATTGGTCAGAACGTTTTGCAGAAACCCATCACCATCGGTGGAGGTGGCATAAGTTTTAGCGTTTCTCACATAAACCGTATTTAGGGCGCCGATGGCTTTGACGCTTTCATCGCAATAATCAATTGCAGCAATTGCAGCTTCTTTATGAGGCAAGGTGACATTGCAGCCGACATAACCATTGCCGTCCAAATTTTTAAGAAACGTTTCGAGATTTTGCGGTTCCACCGCTACACGCTCATAGCTTCCAGCAATGTGGTGTTTTGCCAGCCAGAAATTATGAATCAGGGGTGAGCGTGAATGGGAAATTGGCCAGCCGATGACACATGCTTTTATCATGTCTTTAAGAACTTCATCTGGCGCAAAAAAGCAAGACAGGGCAGCAGGGGAAACCCCAAAATGGTGAAATAGTCTCCCTCAATTTTTTCAAACAATTGTACGCCACTGTTTTCGAGCTGATAACACCCAACAGAGTTTAAAATATCCGGCCCACAATTGTTCAAGTAATCTTCAAGAAAACCATCTGAAAAATTTCGCATTGTTAGATGAGCGCTGTCCACTGTTGAAAATAAGGTTACGCCCGCTAGGCTCATGGAAATTGCTGAATGAAGTGTGTGGGTTTGGCCGCGCAAGGTTTGTAAACAAATTTTGGCTTCGGTTAAAGATTTAGTTTTATTGAAAAGCACGCCGTTGCAGGACAAGGTTTGATCTGCACCTATGACAAGCGCATTTGGTGTTTCTATTGATGTGGCTTTTAAATCAGCCAATGCAAGGGCAAGGACTTGAGGGCTCAAGTTCCTGTTGTGCAATTTATATTCGTCTTCATTAGCTTTTGGGCTTTGGCAGGTGAAGTCAACCCCAGCATTTTTAAGAAGCATCTGACGAATGGCGCTGGTGGAGGCCAAAATGAGTTTGGTATCTGGCATGGCTTTGGGATGAATTGTTGATAAGTTTCAGTTTTAAGCGGAGAGCTTTGGTTGTGAACTAACAAATTAAGATGTTATTAACAATTGCGCTTTGTAATTTTCTAATTTGTTTTTGTTGTGGGCTAATTATGATTTGTTATATGACACCTAACGTGTTGAAATATATATCATACTTTTTGTGATATTGATTTTATGAAAATTTATTCACAGTTTTTCCAATCGGTCACATGGGTTATGCTTTAGAATCCGTTATTCACGGGCCAACAGAATCTACAATCTATATAAATCTCTTATTTGATTAGGTGTGGGAAGTTTGAAACCTTTATTGGATGTTTTGCAGGGTCGTGTTCCAGAGCGCAGACCGATATGGGTTATGAGGCAGGCCGGACGCTATTTGCCTGAATATCGCGCAGTTCGAGACAGGGCCGGAAGTTTTCTAAATCTTTGCTATAATCCAGAGTTGGCCTGTGAAGTTACATTGCAGCCATTGCGTCGATTTGATTTTGATGCGGCGATTTTGTTTTCTGATATTTTAGTAGTGCCACAGGCCATGGGGCTTGCTTTGGATTTTCGTGAGGGTGAAGGTCCGGTTTTGGAAACTGTAAAATCTGCTGAGGACGTTGAGCGCCTAAAAAGTTCAGGCGACTTTCATGAATTCTCTAAGGTTTGGGAAACTGTTGGGTTAGTGAAGGCTGAACTTGCGAAGGACAAAACACTGATAGGGTTTTGTGGCGCACCTTGGACGGTTGTGAGTTATATGATCGAAGGCGGAAGTTCTGATCGTATGCGGGCACTAGCTGTGGCTCTTGATGCTCCAGATTGGTATGGCCTTCTGATTGACAAAGTTATTGAAGCTTCAATTTTATATTTGCTTGGGCAGATAAAGGCCGGTGCTGAAGTGGTTCAGATCTTCGACAGTTGGGCTGGCGATTTACCTGAAAGCGCGTTGCAGCGTTTGGTGGTTGAGCCGATCCGACGTATTGTTGATGGGGTGCGTTCAGTTTATCCTGAATTCCCAATTATTGTTTTTGCGCGAGGCGTTGGTACCCAACATGGCGTAGTTGCTACGGGGACCCGTGCATCTGCAATTGGCGTTGAAGAAGTTTGCAGATTGATCGATGTGCTTGCCATTTTGCCTAAAGGTGTTGTCGTGCAGGGCAATCTTGCGCCAGGTGCTCTGCTTGGGAGTGCTGATGAATTGAAGGCAGCAGTGGCGCGTGTTTTGGATGGAGTTCCTGTGGCGCGGCATATTTTCAATCTTGGCCACGGTATTACGCCGCAAGTTAATCCTGAGATGGTGGGCAAGCTTGTGGAGTTTGTGAGGACTTATGATGGGGGGCGACCCTGATGGTGTTATGGATTAAGGCGCTTCATATCATTGCAGTTATTGCTTGGATGGCTGGCCTGTTTTATCTGCCACGGCTTTACGTTTATCATGCGAAGCAGGTGGTTGGGTCAGAGACGGATACGCTTTTTAAAATTATGGAGCGGCGCTTGCTCAAAGCCATTATGCGGCCAGCCTGCGTGGTGGCGTTGTTGGCCGGAGCTTATTTGGTTTCTGCTTCTAGCTTTGCGTGGTCGGATAAATGGCTTTCATTTAAGTTGCTCGGCGTTGTAGGGCTTCTGATTTATCACGGGATGCTAGAAAGTTATTGCGTGAAATTTGCGCGGGGGTGGCGCGGGCGATCGGAATTCTACTTTAGAATTTTAAACGAAGTTCCGACGCTGTTGCTGATTTGGATTGTTGTTTTTGTGGTTGTAAAGCCCTTCGTTTAAATCTGCTTTGCAGAGTTTGAGTTTTGTGTTAAGGCCCATCCCGCAAGCGCGGTTTTGCCGGGCTTTTGCATTTTGGTCGCGCGTCCTGCCCGACTGTTATTCATAAAAAGAATTTAATATGACCGATCTTGCCGATCTCAAAGAGATCAAGCTTTCCGAACTGAAACGCAAATCTCCTGCTGAGCTTTTAAGTTTGGCTGAGGAGCTGGAAGTGGAAACCGCCAGTGCGCTTCGCAAACAGGAATTGATGTTTGCCATTCTCAAAAACTTGGCCGCCCGTAATGTTGAAATCATTGGTGAAGGTGTTATTGAGGTGATGCAGGATGGCTTTGGCTTCCTGCGCTCTGCGGATGCGAATTATCTCGCAGGCCCGAATGATATTTACATTAGTACTAATCAAATTCGTAAATACACATTGCGAACAGGCGACACCATTGAAGGCCCAGTCAAAGGCCCTAAGGATGGCGAACGCTATTTTGCTCTGGTGAAGCCAAACACAGTAAATTTTGAAGACCCAGAAAAAGCCAAGCATAAAGTTAACTTCGATAATTTGACACCGCTTTATCCTGATCAACGCCTTGAGATGGAAATTGCTGATCCTACACGCAAAGATTTTTCGGCGCGGATTATTGATATTGTGGCCCCCATTGGTAAAGGCCAGCGTGGTTTGATCGTGGCACCGCCGCGGACGGGTAAAACTGTTCTTCTACAAAATATTGCGCATTCAATTACGACAAATCATCCTGAGTGCTATTTGATTGTTTTGCTGATTGATGAACGCCCCGAAGAAGTGACTGATATGCAGCGCTCAGTGAAGGGTGAGGTGATCAGTTCCACATTCGATGAGCCAGCAACACGCCATGTGGCGGTTGCTGAAATGGTCATCGAGAAAGCTAAGCGCTTGGTCGAGCATGGCCGTGATGTAGTGATCTTGCTCGATTCAATCACACGTCTTGGCCGGGCTTACAACACTGTGGTGCCATCTTCAGGCAAGGTTCTTACGGGTGGCGTGGATGCCAACGCTTTGCAGCGTCCTAAGCGTTTCTTTGGTGCAGCACGCAACATTGAACATGGTGGCTCGCTCACAATTATTGCGACAGCCTTGATTGATACCGGCAGCCGCATGGATGAAGTGATTTTCGAAGAGTTCAAAGGAACTGGTAACTCGGAAATCATTCTTGATCGCAAAGTTGCTGATAAGCGCGTATTCCCATCTATTGATATTCTGCGCTCAGGTACGCGTAAGGAAGAATTGCTGGTGAAGGCAGATGTTCTTAAGAAAACCTATGTGCTGCGCCGCATTCTCAATCCAATGGGCACTGTGGACGCTATTGAGTTTTTGGTAGATAAAATGCGCCAGACCAAGGGCAATAGTGACTTCTTTGATTCCATGAATGCCTAAAAGCCGGGAGGGCGGGATGGTATCGATTCGAATCCGAAATGATTGAGAATTCGACCATTTACGCTCTCTCTAGTGGGCAGGGTAGGGCCGGTATTGCTGTTATACGGGTTTCAGGTCACATGGCTGCGAAAGCACTGTCGATTTTAGCCGGGGAACTTCCCAAGCCACGTTTTGCATCTTTACGGAATTTGAAATCGGTCGATGGTTTTATTGATCAGGCACTGGTGTTGTGGTTTCCTGGCCCCGACACTGTGACGGGCGAGGACATGGCTGAGTTTCATGTTCATGGCAGCCCAGCTGTTGTTACAAAGCTATTTTCTGAATTTGCAAAACTTAAAAATGTAGTGCCTGCTGAGGCGGGTGCTTTCACACGCAGGGCTTTTGAAAATGGTCGTCTGGATTTGGTGGAGGTTGAAGGTCTTGCCGATCTTTTAAGTTCGCAAACTGAATCACAGCGACGTTTGGCGATGCGTCAGTTTTTGGGTGAGTCCGGTGCTGTCTATGAGAATTGGCGTGGGCAACTCACTGCTGCTTTGGCCATGCTGGAGGCGGCCATCGATTTTGTGGATGAAGATGATGTGGTTCAAGATGCATGGAATCATGTTCGCCCAAATGTCGAAAAACTGCGCGAAGAACTTCTTAAAGCAGTCGAGTTATCGGCCAAGGCTGGTGCGGTTCGCGATGGTTTGAAGCTGGTGATTGCTGGTCCACCCAATGCTGGAAAATCATCCTTGATGAACTGGTTGGTGGGACGCGAGGCGGCGATTGTTTCACCGGTTGCGGGAACCACGCGCGATGTGGTGGAACGCGTGATTGATTTTCATGGTGCGCAAGTGGTGGTGAGTGATACGGCGGGCATTCGTGCTGACACATCTGATGCCATTGAAGCTGTTGGTATTGACCGCGCCAAAACTGAAATGCGTGATGCTGACATTCTGGTGTGGGTGACGGCCCCTGATGTGATTACCGAAGTAGGGCCGGAACGCAGTCCCGATGTTGTTGTTCACAATAAGAGCGATCTTGATTCGAGTCGGAACCGAAATGATAGTGCCATCGCTGTATCAGTTAAGTATGGCCAAGGATTGAATCAGTTAACTGAGATTTTGAAGAAATTAATTCAAGCGCGTTCTTCGGTGGCAAACAATGCTATTGTGGTTCGGGATCGCCATGTAGCAGCGGTTAAAGAAACGATTCGGCTGCTTAATGATTCACTTGAAGTTGAGAGACGTCCATTGGAGTTGATTGCCGAAGATTTACGCAAAGCAACGCGCGCGATTTCCTCAATCACTGGGCGTATAGATGTTGAAGATTTGCTCGGAAAGATTTTTTCAGAATTCTGTATCGGCAAGTAATGTTTCACGTGAAACGAGTCCGGCTTTGACCTTCGTCCGTAGACGAACTAAATGGCTCAAGTGTTAACGAAAGATTAAAATTGTGTTTGATGTGATTGTTGTGGGTGGTGGACACGCGGGCTGCGAGGCGGCTTCGGCATCGGCACGGATTGGTGCTCGCACCGCTTTGCTCACACATAAACATTCAACCATCGGCGAGATGTCGTGCAATCCTGCGATTGGTGGATTGGGCAAGGGCCATCTGGTGCGCGAGATTGATGCTTTAGATGGCTTGATGGGCCGCGTTGCTGATGAAGCTGGGATTCAGTTTCGGCTCCTTAACAGATCCAAAGGCCCGGCAGTTCGGGGCCCACGCGCCCAAGCTGATCGCAAACTTTATCGCAATGCCATGCAGCGGATTTTAACCGAACAAGAAAATTTGGAGATCGTTGAAGGTGCGGCTTTCTCGTTGGTCATCGAAAATGATCGCGTGTGTGGTGTTCGTACTGAGGATGGCCGCGAGTTGCGAGCGGCTGCTGTGGTTCTAACCACAGGCACATTCTTGAACGGATTGATTCACATTGGCGAAAAGCAAATCTCGGCAGGGCGGGTGGGTGAGCCTCCGGCACGCGGACTTTCTGAACAGATGCGTAATGCCGGAGTAGTGCTCGGTCGCCTCAAGACCGGCACTCCCGCTCGGCTCGATGGCAAGACTATTAATTGGAAAATTTTGGAAGAACAAAAGGGCGATGAGCCGCCAGTGCCGTTTTCATTTCTGACCGAAAAGATCACCACACAACAAATTTCGTGCTTCATCACAACCACCACTGCTCAAACCCATCAGATCATCGCCGATAACATTTTGCGTTCACCGCTTTATTCTGGCCAGATCACGGGAACGGGGCCACGCTATTGCCCGTCGATTGAAGATAAAATTCATCGCTTTAAAGATAAGTCTGCGCATCAGGTGTTTCTGGAGCCAGAAGGGCTGGATGATGATACGGTTTATCCGAATGGCATTTCCACTTCTCTGCCTGAGGATGTGCAGGAGGCATTCATTCATTCCATGCCTGGCCTCGAACAAGTTCGTGTCATACGCCCTGGCTATGCCATTGAGTATGACTATGTGGACCCCCGCGAACTTTCGCATAGTTTGGAAGTTAAGCGCCTGCCCGGACTTTATTTGGCGGGGCAGATTAACGGCACCACAGGTTATGAAGAGGCGGCGGCACAAGGATTGGTGGCCGGTTTGAATGCGGCACGAGCAGCATCGGGTGCCACTCAAATCACATTTGACCGCGCCGATGGTTATTTGGGCGTGATGATTGACGATCTGGTGATGCGCGGCGTGGCCGAGCCTTACCGCATGTTTACGTCTCGTGCTGAGTATCGCATCGCCTTGCGGGCTGATAATGCCGACCAGAGACTTACTCCTATCGGTATTAAGCTCGGCGTGGTTGGTGTTTCACGTGAATCCAAGTTTAAGGAAAAAATCGCGATTCTCAAAAATGCCCGCAAAGTGGCAACAGACCTCTCACTCACCTCATCTGCCGCTGCGAAGCTAGGCCTGCGGGTTAATCAGGATGGCAAATCGCGCAATGCACTCGACCTCATTGCCATGCCAGATGTGGGTTTGGCGCGGGTGATTGAGCTATGGCCTGAAATTGGTGCCCTGCCCGCTTTTGCTAAGGAGGCCTTGGAAGCTGATGCGCTTTATTCAGGTTATATGGAACGGCAGAATGTGGAGATCGAAACACTCCGCCGCGATGAGTCCTACGCCATACCAACTGATATTGACTATTTCGCCATACCAAGTCTGTCCATGGAACTGCGGCAGAAACTGACACGGGTGAAACCTGAAACACTTGGGCAGGCCCAACGCATTGACGGTATGACTCCGGCAGGGCTGGCTTGTTTGCTTGGCTCGATCAAGAAGCCAAAATCGGCCCGTGTTGCTTAAACCATGGAAACACCTTCTCTCGAAAGCCTTGCGCGCTTTAATGTTTCACGTGAATCCTTAAATAGGCTGGAAATCTATGTGCAGCTTCTGCTGGAGTGGCAAAAGCATATCAACCTTATTGCCCCTTCCACGATTGGTGATGTGTGGCAAAGGCATGTGATTGATAGTTTGCAACTTGTGCCCTTACTTCCTGCTGGTGTTAACGCCATTGCGGATCTTGGTTCTGGGGCAGGTTTACCTGCCCTGATTTTGGCAGCAACACAGCCAGCCACTGTTCATATGTATGAAGCCAACTCTAAAAAGGCGGCCTTCCTCAGCGAGGCTCTTCGCCAAATGAAGTGCGTTGGCGTGGTTCACCGTGAACGGTTGGAACCACGGAAAGCCCCACTCAAAATGCCAGTCGTCCAAGTGGTTACAGCCAGAGCTTTTGCGCCGCTCGCCTTGCTTCTTGATTTGGCGTCACCATTTTTACAGTCTGGGGCGATTGGTCTTTTCCACAAGGGTCAAGATATTGATACGGAACTCAGTGAAGCTGCTAAGCATTGGCAGATCACCCTTGAGTCCCATACAAGTGTGACAGATCCGCTAGCCGTCATTTTGGCAGTAAAGGAAATCAGTCATGTCGCATGATAAACAAATAGGCCCCCGCATCTTAGCTATTGCCAATCAAAAAGGCGGCGTTGGCAAAACCACAACTGCGATAAACCTTGGAACAGCTTTGGCTGCCGTTGGCGAAACTGTTTTAGTGATTGATCTTGATCCGCAAGGCAATGCGAGCACTGGTCTTGGTATTATCCGCAAGAACAACCAAAAATCATCTTATCATGTGTTGATTGGTGAAGCGGAACTAAGCCAAGTTATTGTCGAATCGGCCATACCTCGGCTCGATTGTTCGCCAGCCACTATTGATCTTCTGGGTGCGGAAATCGAACTTGCTGATCTCGAGCGCAAGACTCATCGTTTAGCTGATGCAATTGCGCGGATGAGCCCACAAAAACCTTACAGCTATATTCTCATTGATTGTCCGCCATCACTCAACTTACTCACTATCAATTCTTTGACCGCAGCCGATGCTATTTTGGTGCCGCTGCAATGTGAGTTCTTTGCGCTTGAAGGCTTGAGCCAGCTCCTGAAAACTGTCGAACGTGTGCGCACAACTTTAAACCCGCGCCTCACCATTCAAGGCGTTGTGCTCACAATGTTTGATAAGCGCAACAGCCTTTCCGAACAGGTTGCCGCAGACGTGCGCGGCGTACTCGGTGAAAAAGTTTATCACACGGTCATACCGCGTAATGTTCGCATCTCCGAAGCACCATCTTACGGAAAACCTGTATTACTTTACGATCATACTTGTGTAGGGTCGCAGGCCTACATTAAACTGGCCTCGGAAGTTATTCGGCGGGAGCGCGAATTACGGGCAGCTTAATCCGATTCGGAAACGGAACATTTCGAGTCCAAGAGTCAATAGGAACTAAAGCATGAATCAGGTACAAAAACGTAGACTTGGGCGTGGACTCGCTGCTTTGATTGGCGATGACGCTTCAGAAGAGTCAGTGGTTCAAGACATTCGCAGCCTGCGCCATGTGCCTGTTGAACTGTTGCATCCAAATCCAAACAACCCACGCAAACATTTTGCTGAGGAAGATTTGGAAAGCTTGGCAAAATCTCTGCGCGACAAAGGATTGCTTCAGCCCCTCGTGGTGCGCCCACGCAACGATGGCAGCTTTGAAATTGTAGCTGGTGAGCGGCGTTGGCGGGCCAGTCAACGGGCCGGTATCCATGAAGTGCCAGTTCTGATTCGTGAGCTTGACGACAAAGAAACGCTTGAAATCGCGCTGATTGAAAATATTCAACGCAGTGATTTAAATGCCTTGGAAGAGGCACGGGCTTATCGGCAATTGCTTGAACAATATGCCTACACGCAACAACAATTGGCAGATGCTATTGGCAAAAGCCGCAGTCACATCGCCAACACCATGCGGCTGATGAGTTTGCCGGAAGCAATTCAAAAACAAATTGAAGATGGCAGCTTAACCGCCGGTCATGCGCGTTCATTGATTGCAACCGAATCACCCACCGATTTGGCTGATAAAATTATTGCGCTTAATCTTACTGTGCGTCAGGCCGAAGATTTGGCACGGGGCCAGCCGCCAAAAGCAGGCAAACCTGCCAAAGCAGAAAAAGATGCCGATACGCGCGCACTTGAAAAAAATCTCAGTGAAGCACTTGGTCTGGGCGTTGCCATTAAGCACACAGGGGCAGGTGGTGCCGTTAACATCCAATATAAAAATCTTGATCAGCTCGATGAAATTGTGCGTCGCCTCACGGGAGCTTCAGGTTAATTTAATTTCTGGCAGAGCGCGCCAAGGATAACAGCGCTCGGTTGGTGATGGCTTCCCATAAATCGGCATTCTTTCGACTTTGCAAAATGGCCGTTGCAATGTTTTGTTGCATCACAATGAGGGATTCAAGATCAAGTTTTTTCAATTGAGACTTGAATGCATTTTGCCGTTTGAAAAAAATCGTTGGTTTAGAATTTCGCACCACCATATCAATGGTGGCGCCACGTTCCATTTCAACATGCAAAGCTTGCAGCCTTGAGAGGTGGAGCAATAGAACTGGCAACACTCCGCGAGCCCCAGCTGATTCGATATCGAGATTCGTGCCCATGCGGTCTGCAGCTTCAAGGTCGCCAGACAATACGGCATCAATCAATTCATCAGTGCCAAAGGCAGCGGTGTCGCCACAAATTGCTGCAACGTTTTCTTCAGTGATATAAGAATTTCCTAAACAATAGAGCGCAAGCTTGGCGGCTTCCTGATCAACGGCAGCACGATCAGTGCCTACCGTTGCATAAAATAATTGCTCGGCATCACCTGCCCACGATAATAGATCGGCGGCAAATAACTTTCTAATTCGGGCCGCCTGCGCCGCTTCATCTTCGGCATAAATAACCAGACTGCCAAATAGCTCGGCAGCTTCACAAGCTACTCGCAGCTTGGATGACTTGCTCAGATTCTCAGCCGTCAGAATTATAAAATTAGCCACCGAAGCACTGGTAATTACGGGAGCCAAAAATTTAACCGCAGAGTCATCAGCACCATCGATCAACAATACGCGACGATCGCCCAAAAGAGACAGCGCATAAAATTCATCGAGCAACCGACTTGGATCATCTTTCAGGGATGACATTTCAAATCGCAAAATGCCAGATGAACTCTCGTCACCTGCCATCACAGCTTGGGCAGCTTTGCGGGCAAGCGCTGCAATTGTAGCTGGGTCACTGCCATGAATCAGAACACCATTCACGGTACTTATTTTTCGCTTTAGAAAACTCTCGAAATCTTCAGCGCGAAGGACGGCCACAGCTCAGCGTCAACTCGATTTAGAAGATAGGGCGGCAGCTAAACGCAAGCGCAGATCTTGGCCAACTTCTTTGGCAGCACGATCACGCGCACTGTTGGCGGCTTGCAAATCAGCCACGGGTTCACGCACGGTGTCGTAAGAAATATTGGAGAAGCTGGTGCCTTGCTTCACCACCACACCACTGTTCAAATCAATCAATTCAAAAGTCACCGACAGAGCATATTTCATGCGCTTTACGTTGGTGCCCGCCAGCGAAGAAACCGCACTTGAGCTTTCTGTTGGCGCTAAACGTAACTCATAACGAGATGTTCCATCGGAAGTTACGCCCGACAGAATGTCATTTCGCACCAATTGTCCGGCACGAGTATTCTGCTCAGAAACACGCATTCCAGCAAGCTCAGCCACAACACTGCTGCCATTGCTATGAGTGCCATAGAGTGGGCGATATGAGCCGCAGGCTGTGAGCAGCAACAAAGAAGACAAAAGGACAAAACGTATAAAATTCATCATGTATCCACACAGACAATGTTGACAATACGGTCAGGAACCACAATTATTTTCTTCACAAGTTTGCCCTCAAGAGCGCGTTTGATATTGTCCAACTCAAGAACCTTGGCTTCCAACATGCCACGATCCGCAGCTTTTGGCACGGTAATTTCGTCACGGCGTTTTCCGTTGACTTGAACTGCCAAAGTTACCTCATCAACAGCAATCAATTCAGCAATAACTTGCGGCCAAATCGTGTTAACAACTGCCGTTTGGTGGCCCAGCAATGTCCAGCATTCTTCAGCCAAATGCGGCATCATGGGGGCCATGAGCAGCACCAAGAAATTGCCAGCTTCGCGCAAAGCACCAATCAAGTCGGATGATTTATTAGCTGTTTGAAGGGCTGGGCCAATAGCATTGGTCAATTCATAAATGCGCGAAATGGCACGGTTGAAACGAAGGCCATTGAGATCGTCAGTGATCGCCGCCACAGTGCGATGAGATATACGGCGCAGGGCTACACCATCAGCTCCCATCGTTGCATCAGCTTTGGGCAATTCAGCTATTTCGTTGACCATGCGCCAGATGCGCTGAGTGAAACGCCAAGAGCCTTCGGCCCCAGCCTCTGTCCATTCAATATCGCGTTCAGGTGGCGTATCAGAAAGCATGAACCAACGTGCGGTGTCTGCACCATAAGACGCAATGATCGTATCAGGGTCAACCACATTGCGTTTGGACTTTGACATCTTTTCAACGCCGCCAACAATTAAAGGTTCACCTGTATTGGCGTGAGTCCAACTGCCGTCTTTGTGGATGGCGTCCGATGGCAACACCCAATCGCCATTTTGTGATTTAAAGGTTTCATGGATCACCATGCCTTGTGTGAACAGGCTGGCAAAGGGTTCATCGGCATTGAGGTGCCCAGTCTTGTGCATGGCCCGCGCATAAAACCGTGAATAGAGCAAATGTAAAATCGCATGTTCTACGCCACCAATATACTGATCAACCGGCAACCAATAATTTGCAGCTTCTGCATTCACAGGTTCTACATCACGAGGCGATGTGAACCTGGCAAAATACCAAGACGAATCAATGAAGGTATCGAACGTGTCAGTTTCGCGAAGGGCCGCCGCATTACACGTTGGGCAGTTTACATGTTTCCATGTTGGGTGATGGGCCAGTGGATTTCCCGGTTTATCAAATGTCACGTCTTCTGGAAGCTGAACAGGCAGTTGTGACTTCGGCACTGGAACAATACCACAAGTTTGGCAATGGATTACAGGAATGGGGCAACCCCAATAACGTTGGCGAGATACGCCCCAATCGCGCAAGCGGAAATTCACGGTGCGTTTGCCAGTGCCAGCAGTCTCAAAACGTGATGCCACTTCGGCTTTTGCTTCAGCAACAGTCATACCATTTAGAAAATCTGAATTGATCAAAACAGACTCTTCGCCAGCATTTTCGAGATAGGGTTCAGTTGCGATTATAAAGTTGGCAACTTCCGTGCCGCGCGGAGCAACAACAGGAATAATGGGTAGATGATATTTATTGGCAAAATCAATATCGCGCTGGTCATGTGCGGGGCAGCCGAACAATGCGCCTTCGCCATAACCCATCAACACAAAATTAGCGGCATAGACGGGGAGCAAAACATCTTTGCGGAACGGGTGCCGTGCGAACACTCCCAAAGGGCAACCCCGCTTTTCGGCGCGTTCAATATTTTCTTCACTGGTGCCTAGGGCGGCCACTTCCTTGCGAAACTCGGCCAAGGCAGGGTTGTGTTCGGCCAGCCGTTTTGACAATGGATGATCGGCGGAAACGGCGCAGAAACTCGCGCCAAAAATTGTATCATGACGGGTGGTATAAACTGTCAGGCCTTCATCAAGTTTCTTGCCAGTGGCATCTTCAAGTTCAAACGTAAAGGTCATTCCTTCAGAACGGCCGATCCAGTTTTTCTGCATCAAGCGCACTTTGTCTGGCCATGTGGCGAGGCCATCTAAGGCGGTCAATAAATCTTCAGCGTAATCGGTGATTTTAAGGAACCATTGCGCAAGTTCACGCTTTTCAACCACAGCACCAGAACGCCAGCCCTTGCCATCAATCACTTGTTCATTGGCAAGCACTGTCTGGTCCACTGGATCCCAATTTACCAGTGACACACGGCGTTCCACCAAACCAGCCTTGATGAAATCAATGAACATAGCCTGTTCATGGCGGTAGTAGCTTGGGTCACAAGTTGCGAATTCTCGGCTCCAATCGAGTGACAAACCCATTGATTTAAGCTGGCCACGCATCGTGGCGATATTTTCATAGGTCCATGTTTTGGGGTGAATGCCACGTTCAATAGCAGCATTTTCAGCGGGCATACCAAAAGCATCCCAGCCCATCGGATGAAGCACATTAAACCCACAAGCCCGGCGAAATCTGGCGATCACATCGCCCATGGTATAGTTGCGCACATGGCCCATGTGAATGCGGCCTGATGGATAAGGAAACATTTCGAGCACATAATATTTTGGCTTTGAATAATCTTCTTTGGCCTCAAAGCAGCGATTTTCTGTCCAAAAATTTTGCCATTTTGGTTCAGTTTCGCGGTGGTTGTAGCGCTCGGTGGTCACGCAAATTTCCTTTATCGGTTCTCGATTACAGCACTCCCGTACCAGTCCTTGAAATCACCTGCAAGCACAGCCATAAGTTCGACCATGAGTGATGCCTATCAAAATGTCGTAAGTCGAATAAAAATGCCTGCACAATTGGTAGCGGTGAGCAAAACCTATGGCGCCCAAGACATTCGGCCTGTGCTGGAAGCTGGGCAAAGACAGTTCGGCGAAAACCGTGTGCAAGAAGCAAGTGAAAAATGGCCGGATTTGAGGACAGAATATCCCGATGTGGAGCTGCATTTGATCGGACCGTTGCAAAGCAACAAGACTGCAGAAGCAGTAGCTCTGTTCGATGTTATTCAAACAGTTGATCGGCCTAAAATTGCTGCGGCCTTAGCAAAGGAATGCAAAGCCCAAGGCAAAGTCTTGCTTTTCTATGTGCAAGTGAACACGGGCGCTGAACCACAGAAGGCTGGCATTTTACCTGAGGATGCAGACGCGTTTATTGCGACCTGTTTAGATGAGTATGGCCTCAATATAGTAGGGCTGATGTGCATTCCGCCAGTTGACCAAGACCCGCGCCCCCATTTTCAAATGCTGAAAGCGATTGCGGAACGTAATCACCTACAGCTGCTTTCAATGGGCATGAGTGCTGATTTTGAAATTGCAATAGAAGAAGGCGCAACAGTTGTTCGCATCGGTTCTGCTATATTTGGTGCCCGTCAAATCACCACATAAGTATGGCGGCTGCAGCGGCTTAAGACTTGGCGCAAATGTTTTTCAGAAAGTGCAATGCAGCCTTGGGTTCCTGTGGCACCTCTATTGATAACATGCAGAAAAATGGCACTCCCCCCAAATTGTTTGCGCGGGCGTTGATTGTGATTGGTCGTGACCACCAAATTATAGGCTTGATCGCTGCGCCACAAATCTTCGTGTGAGGCTTTGAAAGGTAGGGCCACATGGCGATTATATTGCCCAGCACCCACCGCATCACACCAGCCATCGGTCTTTTTTAGTGCTTTCGTATTCAGTTTTGAAAACGGCCACCCCATTTTATCTGGGCGGTAGAAGAGCTGGTTGAGCTTCCAAGAGCCTCGGGGACTTGCACCGTCGCCTTCACACTTTGCAAAGCGGCGGCCAGATTTTCCGAGCAGGCACGGAAAGGTGGAGTGGCCAAGTTTGAGCATGCCACGGCTTGCACACGCATTTCTCGCGTAAACGTGAAGATATGTTATAGAATTGCTCACGGTGAGTTGTGTTGCGATCCGGCGTTGTTAAGATCATCACTGACCACACATATAATTGCGAGTCTGGAGCTTCATGTCCACAACCAAAAAATTACTCATTGTTGATGACGATGATATGTTGCGCGAAACGCTGAAAGAACAATTCAGTCTGCATGATGAATTCATAGTAATAGATGTGGCTACGGCCACAGCGGGCGTGAAGGCCTTAAAGGCTGACCATGCTGATATTGTTTTACTTGATGTCAATTTGCCCGACATGGATGGCAGAGAAGCCTGCAAAATTATGCGGAGAAATGGCTTTAAAGGCCCTATCATAATGCTCACGGCCCAAGGCTCCGACTCAGATACAATTCTTGGTCTGGATTCTGGTGCCAATGATTATGTGACCAAGCCGTTTCGTTTTGCCGTTTTATTGGCGCGTCTTCGTTCACACCTTCGCCAACACGAACACAGTGAAGATGCAGTTTTTCAAATTGGTCCCTACACATTTAAGCCGGCTTCAAAAATTTTGGTGCGTGATGACAATAAGAAAATCAGACTGACCGAAAAAGAAACGTCGATCATTAAATTTCTCTATCGCTCTGGTGAGCAAGCAATCTCGCGTGAAACTTTGCTGCAAGATGTTTGGGGATATAATGCAGGCGTTTCAACACACACATTGGAAACTCACATTTACCGCCTGCGCCAAAAAATTGAACGTGACCCAGCTCATGCAGAAATTTTGGTGACCGAGGGTGGGGGCTATAAGCTGGTCCCCTAATTATAACCCTTGATTCTCACTCTTGATTATCTGGCCCAATCGCGGTCAAAGGGATTGAGAATTGATTTGGGGCGTGGCCACGACATATGGGCAGGAATTTTACATGAGTGTTTTGGCCGATGCTGAAACCTTACGTCAAATTGCAATTTTTAGAAATTGCGATGCCATACCTTTGCAAATCTTGGCCTTCACAGCTGAACGCCAAGAATTTTCCATTGGCGAAGATCTCATGACGCAAGGCAAGAAAGCCAGAGCTGCATTCGTGTTGCTCAATGGCAAAGTATCCTTGCGTGAAAATGATCATGATGTTGGTGTTGCAGAACCCGGCGCATTTTTAGGTGAAACGGCTATGATTGGGTCTGGGCAATATTCAATAACTGCCACGGCGCGTGATATTGTTTCCACGGCGCGAATTAGCCATGAATTGTTTTTAAAGGTTGCCAAAGAATACCCTGATTTTGGTCGGGCGGTTTTGCACAATCTTTCGGAGAAACTTTATCAATCAGTGCGGGAGCTTGATACAATTCGCGTCATGCTCGATAAATCACGAAAATTCAGCGATCTCTAGTTTCTATTTTTATGTTTTTCTTCGGCGGTGGCGGTGGGCGTTCTGAATCTGAGCCTTCGTCTGTTGTTGCTGCAGGAACTGGCTTTTCAACCGGAGCAGACAAGGCTATTTGAGTTACAAGTTCATCTGGCAAGACATCGCAAGTGGCCCCATCAACCCGGTATTGACTGCACATTGAAAGACTGGTTGGCTGATCAATGCCCCAAAACATTGCAGCAAAGCCAGCGCCACCCGGCATTTTCACAACACCATGTTTGCCAACCGCATCAATGCCAACTGGTGCAATAAGGCGGCCGCGCAACGCCATATCGGCCTTTATCAGTGTTTCATAAGTGCCAAATGAAATAGCCCAGCCAGAAATATCACGCGTGTTGACTAAAGACGTTGGTGCTCTGCCTCTGCACACCGCCGCCCCCATATCGGCGGGCACTATGGCCCCATAAGATTGATCAACAATTTCTGCTACTTTGCCTTGTGATGGATCAGGTTGCCTTGTGAAACCTGATTCAAGCATCTTTTTTGAAAGGGCAGCGCGCTGCCCACCATTGCGGGCCCCCAAAACAACTGATATCAATTGCCGGCCATTTTTAATTGCCGACCCCACCAAATTATAACCTGAACTGCATATGAAACCCGTTTTCATGCCAACGGCTTCAGGCATTATTCTAATCAGTCTGTTGTGGTTGAAAAGCTTACGTTTTCCAACAATAACAAATTCTTGTTTGAAATAATGTGCGTATTCAGGAAACTCATTGATCAGTAAAGCTGCAATAATTCCGATGTCTCTGGCGCTGGTAATTTGACGTGGATCGGGCAAGCCATTTGGGTTTACAAAATGCGTGGCTTGCAAACCCAAATCATCGGCTACGGCATTCATATCACTTGAGAAGGCTGCAACTGAACCGCTTGCGCCCTCCGCCAAGACAAAAGCCATATCATTGGCAGAATAGACCAGCATGGCTTGCAGCGCAAAATCGACCGTTACGGTTTTTCCAACTGGCAGCCCCAGTTTGCTTGGTGGCTGCGAGTGGGCGAGTTTAGAAACTTTAATTTCTTGATCCAAACGCAAGCGGCCCTGTTTGATTTTTTTAAAAATCACATAGGCCGTCATCATTTTTGTGAGTGATGCCGGATACCACGGTTCGCCAGCACGATCTTGGCTAAAGACTTCACCTGTCTTGGCATCAAACAAAAGGGATGGCCCAGCGCTGGTTTCTGAATAAGCCGTTTTTGAAACAGCCAAACAGAGCATCATTCCCATCAAAATTCGTAAGTAAGACGTCACAGAAATCCTGCCTGAAGTTTTGTTGATTAGAATATTTGAACTAGCGCTAGCCCAAGAGTTTCGCTCAATCAACT
>JAYUPT010000292.1:0-2472 GCA_043759965.1 Aestuariivirga sp.
TAAACGCCGGGGGCCCATTCTACAGAGTTGAGATAGACTTCGATCATGCGGCGCTTGGTCCAGATAAAATCCATCCACAAGGCAATGGGCATTTCCAAAACTTTGCGAATGAAAGAACGGCCATCCCAGAGGAATAGGTTTTTGGCAGTTTGCATGGATATGGTGCTGGCTCCACGGGTGGGGCCTTCTTTATCGTCGGTGGCATCTTCCACTGCTTCTTGAAATTCCACCCAATCAACGCCGTGGTGAGAGCAGAAGCGCGCGTCTTCTGAGGCGATGACGGCGCGGTACAGGTTTGGCGACATTTGATCGAGGCGCACCCAATCCTTATTGAGACCATTGCCGGTGAACAATCGCAGAATTTGCAAATTAGTTATGGGTGGCGGCACAACGCCATAAACCAACGTCATCACAAAGGGCCAAGCGATCATGCAACCCAAAATACCAAGAACCCAGCGTTGCCAAGGCACACGCTTTGACCAAAATGCCTTAAGGCTTGCAGGGATTGCGAATTGCATCATTGAGGTTTCACGTTTACAGATGGCCCTCATAACACAGGATTTTTAGAATTGGCACCACCAAAGCCTTCAAGTTTTGAACAAGCATTGCGGCGTTCGGCGCATAGTGTGGAAGCGGCTTTGGATGCTGCATTGCCAATGAATTTGGGCAGCCGCCTTCAATCGGCCATGCGCTATGCGCTGATGGGGCAAGGTAAACGCTTGCGCCCATTTTTCGTTTTGGAAAGCTGCAAGCTGCACGGCGTGGACCCGGCCAAAGCTATGGCGGTGGCCACGGCATTAGAATGCATTCATTGCTACTCACTGGTGCATGATGATCTGCCTGCCATGGACAATGATGATGTGCGGCGCGGGCAGCCCACTGTTCATAAGAAATTTGATGAGGCCACAGCAATTCTTGCTGGGGATGGTTTGCTAACTTTGGCGTTTGAGATTGCTTCGGTTGCGGGCCCACAGATTATTGCAGCATTGGCGCGCGCGTCTGGGCCTGCTGGCATGGTGGGAGGGCAGATGCTGGATATTGAAGCTGAGGCGCGCGGGTTCAACACCTATGCCGATATTTCACACATGCAGCAGTTGAAAACAGGAGCGCTGTTTGAGTTTGCCTGCACGGCGGGGCCGATTATTGCGGGGGCGGATTTGGCAGCACTTAAAACTTACGCGCAGCACATTGGTTTAGCCTTTCAAATTGCTGATGATGTTTTGGATGTGGAGGCAACGTCCGAAATTTTGGGCAAGGCCACACAAAAAGATAGGGGCAAAGGCAAGGCCACATTTGTGGATTTGCTTGGATTAGAGCGAGCCAAAAAAGAAGCTTTGCGTTTGGCAAGTGCGGCAGTTGCTGCGCTTGCACCCTATGATCAAAAGGCCGATATTTTGCGCGAGGCAGCTTTGTTTATGGTTACGCGCCAGAAATAATTTTGCGCGCTTCTTCATAAGAGTGAATTTCATAAACCCAGCCCCGCCGAACAGCATAAAGCCATTTAGGGCTTTGCGATTCTGCAATGTCTTGCGGGGAAGTTGCCAGCATGCCACCACGGTCTTCAGCTGAGAGGCCTTGTTTGAAAATGGCGGGCGTTGGGTTCATACTTTGTCTGCGCATGGCTTCAACGAAACCATATTGGATGAAGCCACTGCAAATAAATTGCGATGGAGCCCAATGCTTCATAATTGAAAAAGGGCGGCCGGTCTTTGCCCATTTGCGGCGTAAGCGGAAAAAAAGTGACAAACCTAAATTTATGGCACGGCCAAAATCGTAAGACGTTTTCACATGGTCAAGCATCAATGCGCCCACTTGCATGAAATAGGCATAGTCAAAACCCCTGCCCTTCATTCGCAGAATGGCAATATCTTCACTGGGCTTATTACCGCCGATATATGACTTCAAAGTGGCAAGACCGATGCCTGTTGGCATGCTTTCTAAAATGAAGGTGTTGTTAAACCCATTCTGCCGTTGCGGAACTAGAAACACCAAGGCAGCGTGACTGAAAAACCCGCCAATGATGAGGCGGATTAAGCGGCTTGAAAAATAATTGCCGCGCGTGAGAATGATGTCGCCACGGTTTAAATAGCGATCAGCCTCAGCCAAAAAATCGCTAACGCGCATTGGGAATTTCGGTTCATCCCCAGCGTTGCTTGACATAATCTTCTACGATGTCTTGGAACTGTGCCGAGATGTTTTCACCGCGCAAGGTTTTCACTTTCTTGCCGTCGATATAAATTGGGGCCGATGGAAGTTCGCCTGTGCCCGGCAATGAAATGCCAATATCGGCATGTTTGGATTCGCCCGGCCCATTCACAATGCAGCCCATTACGGCCAGTGAAAGGTTTTCAAAGCCGGGATAGGATTCGCGCCATTCTGGCAGTCGGGTGCGCACATAGGTTTGAATATCCTGTGCTAATTCTTGAAACACAGTTGAGGTGGTGCGGCCACAGCCGGGGCAGGCAATCACCA
>JAYUPT010000293.1:0-17947 GCA_043759965.1 Aestuariivirga sp.
CCTTTTTCGATGAGAACAATTTCACTCCAGCCTTCAAGGGCGAGGTGATACAAAAGCCCCACACCCATAACACCACCACCAACAACAACGACGCGCGCATGAGTTTTCATTTTAGCATTCCCGTTTAATAATGCGATTTTCGCCGTGTTCGCTGGCGCTGGCAAGGTTCAAAAATAGTGTAAGGGGTGAGCCAGATTGATCGTTCCATAACAGGAAAATAATCCTTGACACCGAACGGTGAAACGCCTAGATAGATTACATTCGACGGTGGTGCCCAAATGTAACCAAATGAATTTCCTGACAAGTGTAAGGAGAATTTAATGCTGCCAGTTGAATCTATTTGGGGAGTTGTAACAGGATTAGTTACGTATGGTGGTGGAGCTACCGTAATTGCATATTTTGCATTTCAGTTCTTTGCAAAGTCTTGGCTGGAAAATAAGTTTGCGAAAGAACTTGAAAAATTTAGGCATGAAAAAGATATTGAGCTTCAAAAGCTCCGAATAGAAATCGAAGGCTTGCTAAGTGGAAAATTGAAACTACAGGAGCGCGATTTTGCAATATTACCTGAAGCTTGGTCGAAGTTAAACATCGCCCACAAAAATCTTGCATCTACGGTATCTGCATTTCAACAATATCCAGATTTAAATAATTATAGCAAAGATGAGTTGCAAGAATTTTTGCAGGGAGAGGATTTTTCAGATTCTTCTAAAAATAAGATTCTTCAAGCATACAAGCCAAATGAACCATATATTGAGGCTGTCACTTGGAGGCGAATTCGTGCCGTGCGATTGACGATCTCTCAGTTTAAGGATTACGTTGATACAAATGGAATTTTTCTTCCATCGGAATTAAAGCAGAAATTTGGTGATGTTGCGCAAGCAATGTGGGAAGCAATAATTGCGAAAGAAGTGGGCCACGAAAGCAAGGACTGGAAAATGCAAAGGGAGAGCCTCGCAGCTCTAGAAAAAGAAGTTCTGCCAAAAATAAAATCAATAGAGATTCACATTAACGAAGTTTTGAACTCTCATGCGCGAGTTCAACGTTAGTATTTTTTGCTCAAGATAAAAACTTGAATTTAGCACATATACACTGTATATGCATAATAAATTTGAAGGACCCTCTTCATGCCAACCTCTGACACCACCCTTATCGCTACCCAAATGCGTTTTGATAAACTTGGTCTTGCCAAGATTGATCGTGCGGCTGCGCTGCAAGGATCAACGCGCTCGGAATTTGTCCGGCGTTCGGCGACAACAGAAGCTGAAAAGGTGTTGCTCGATCAGGCTTATTTTGGTCTTGATCGCAAGGCGTTTGATTTCTTTTCGAACCTCGCGGCCAAGCCCCCTAAGGGCAAAGGTTATGATCGCTTGATGGCGGCTAAGGCACCATGGGAGGCTGAATCCAAATAAATGCGAGCGCCGGAGCCTCTCAGCAAAGCGCATATTCTGCATGGCTTTAACTCCGCCCGTTCCAGCTTGAATGCGTGGCTGATTGACCGCGCCATGGCAAATGAAGAGCAAGGGGCTTCGCGCACCTTTGTGATTTGCGAAGGCGACACGCAAAAAGTGATTGGCTATTATTGCTTGGCTCAGGGCGCAATTGGCCATGATGCGGTTTCTGCGAAGTTTAAGAAGAACATGCCAAACCCACTGCCTGTTACAGTGCTGGGCAGGCTTGCTATTGATCAAAGCCATACGAACAAAGGGCTTGGAATAGCACTTTTGAAAGATGCAGTTTTGCGCTCGCGTCTCGCAGCAGCTCACGCCGCATCACGCGGGATATTTGTGCAAGCTTTGGATGAGGAGGCCGCAGGGTTCTACCTCAAATTCGGTTTCACCCGCTCCCTAACACAGCCACTTTATTTAATGCTATCGCTCACCTGATACAACATCAACCCAGCCGCCGTTGCCACGTTTAAGCTCTCCACGCCATCCTTCATCGGAATTTTCACCAGCTGCGTGCAGCTTCTCGATAACTCTGCACTAAGCCCGCGTGATTCACTGCCCATCGCTAACAAAACGGGGTGCAGATATTCCTTGCGGAAATCACTGCGTGCCGCCCCTGATGTGCCCACCACATCGCCGGGCCAAGCTTTGGTAAAATCCAGAATTCCAGCGCTGGTCATGCGCACCAGCGTTACGGCAAAGATCGAACCCGTGCTCGCCCGCACACATTCTGGCGAATAGGGGTCGCAGCAGTCCCCCACCAGAATTATGCCTTTAACATCCACAGCATCGGCGGTGCGGATGATGGTGCCCATATTGCCGGGATCGCGCACTTCATCCAGCGCCAGCCACAGCCCGTCTTTGGAGGGGTGCGGCTGATAGCGCTGCTTGAACACCGCCAGCACATCATGCGGGTTGTTCTGGCCGGAAAGCTCGGCCATCACTTTGTCGGTCACTATTGTGGGTTTCACATCATCGAACATATCAACGCGTTTGGTGGCCACCACATAATCTGGCACAAAGCCGCAAGCCTCAGCACGTTCCAGCATGGCGAAACCTTCAGCCACAAACAGCCCAGCCTCGCGCCGCTCTTTCTTTTGCTCAAGGGAACGGATGAGTTTGATGGTGGGGTTTTGCAAGGATGAGATGGGAAGCATGACGAGCTCTATAAATTAGGATATGAGTCTCGTCCATGAACATTCACAGCCCCAACATAAAAACTGGAATCTCCGTTTGCCCGCATGATTGCCCTTCGGCTTGCGCGCTGGAGGTGGAACTGCTGGATGAAAACACCATTGGCCGTGTGCGCGGTGCCAAGGATAATTCTTATACGCTGGGCGTGATTTGTGAAAAGGTGGCGCGCTATGCCGAGCGCATTCACCACCCTGATCGGTTGCTGCACCCGATGAAGCGTAGCGGTTCAAAAGGTTCGGGCCAGTTCACGCGCATTTCGTGGGATGAAGCGTTGGACCTCACCGCCGCTGCCTTGCTCAAAGCGGAAGCCGAGCACGGTTCGGAATCTGTTTGGCCCTATTATTATGCCGGCACCATGGGGCTGGTGATGCGCGATGGCATTGAACGCTTGCGCCACGCCAAATCCTATTCCGGCATGTATGGCACGGTTTGCATTGCTTTATCATGGGCGGGCTTTTTTGCTGGCACAGGGCGCATTGCCGGTGTTGATCCGCGCGAGATTCAAAAATCTGATCTCATTGTTGTGTGGGGTGGAAACCCCGTGAACACGCAAGTGAACGTGATGACGCATATTGGCATTGCCCGCAAAACCCGTGGTGCCAAAATGGCTTGTGTGGATATTTATGAAACCGGCACCATGAAGGCAGCCGATATAAAATTGCTGATTAAACCCGGCACTGATGGCGCGCTGGCTTGTGCTATCATGCATGTGCTGTTCCGCGATGGCCATGCCAATTGGGATTATCTTAATCAGTACACTGATCATCCGCGCGAGCTTGAAGCGCATCTCAAAGATAAAACACCGGAGTGGGCGGCGGAGATTTGCGGTTGCCCAGTTTCGGAAATTGAAGCTTTTGCTAAACTGATTGGTGAAACACCCAAAACATATTTCCGCATTGGTTATGGCTTTGCCCGCTCACGCAATGGCGCTGTGAACATGCACGCGGTCACCTCCATTCCTGCTGTGACAGGTGCTTGGCTGAACGAAGGCGGCGGCGCGCTGCATTCCAACAGCGGCATTTATAAATGGAATAAAACGCTGATCGAAGGCAAGGATGCCGCCAAGGGCAAGCTGCGCGTGATGGATCAAGCCCGCGTTGGTGAGGTTTTGCTCGGCAACAGCCACGATTTGCAGGGCGGGCCACCTGTGATGGCAATGCTCATTCAAAACACCAATCCACTTTCGATTGCGCCTGATCAGAATAAAGTGAAGCAAGGCTTTGCGCGCGAGGATTTGTTTGTATGCGTGCATGAGCAGTTTATGACTGAGACAGCAAAATATGCCGATGTGCTTTTACCAGCCACGATGTTTTTAGAGCATGATGACATTTATCAAGGTGGTGGCCACCAGCACATTCTGTTTGGCCGCAAGCTGGTGAATGAACCGGGTGAATGCCGCAACAACCATGAGGTGATTTCCGAAATCGCTAGCCGCGTGGGTGCCGTGCACAAAGGCTTCGAGATGAGCCCGCGCGAAATTATTGATCAGACTTTGCGCGACACTAACCGCCCCGGGCTTGATGTGCTCGACGAAGAAAACTGGGTGGATGTGCAACCTGATTTTGACACCGCACATTATGTAAAAGGCTTCGGCCACGCGGATGGCAAATATCATTTCAAACCTGATTGGAAACGCGCGGCTTGGCTTTCACCCACCGGACAACTGGGCCCCTATGCTGATTTGCCGGAGTTCCCCGATTATTACACCGCCATTGAAGTGGCCAATGAGGAATATCCCTTCCGCTTGGCCACCAGCCCAGCGCGAACATTCTTGAACTCCACATTCAATGAAACTCCCTCCAGCCGTAAACGAGAAGGCAGACCAACTGTTTTAGTGCATCCAGAAGATTTGAAAGCCAATGGGCTTATCGATGGTGACAAAGTGAAAATCGGTAGCGCCAGAGGGCAGGTGATCCTGCATGCCAAAGCCCATGAAGGCCAAAGACGCGGCGTGCTGATTTCTGAAGGCCTGTGGCCCAATTCGGCTTATGAAGATGGCTGCGGCATCAACACGCTAACAGGCTCCGACCAACCAGCCCCGGCAGGCGGCGGCAGCTATCACGATAACCGCGTGTGGATAAGGAAGGTTTGAATATAGATTTGTATCATTGTTTAACCGTCACCCCTGCGAAAGCAGGGGCCCAGCTTTGCTCGGTTCTCGCTGGTAATCAAGCTGGGTCCCTGCTTTCGCAGGGATGACGGAATAAGGGTGTTTTTTCTAACTAAAAAAATAAAATTCTTCAGCTTGCAATCTGCCAAATCACCAGCTATTCACCCACCCAGCGCGGGATTAGCTCAGTTGGTAGAGCGCTTCGTTTACACCGAAGATGTCGGCAGTTCGAGTCTGTCATCCCGCACCAGCCTACGCCCTTTGAGCTTCGGCTCGGCTAGCCAAGAAGTCAGAAATTTGAGGCCCAAAGGGTGTAGACTGCCTCGCCGAAGTTGCGTTTGCAACGCAGGCGGGCGATGTTCGCTAAATGAAATACGTATATATTCTCGAAAGTGAAGTTGGCGAACACTTCTATGTTGGCATCACCGATGATTTGCGAGCACGACTCGCTCGACACAATGCTGGCGACGTTTCACACACATCAAAATTCAAGCCTTGGCGACTCAAAACCTATGTTGCATTCAGCGATGAAAAGGCGGCCTTTGCATTCGAGAAATATCTCAAATCAGCATCAGGTCGCGCTTTTTCTAAAAAGCGCCTTTGAGGTCATTTCACCTCACCTGCCGCACCAAAGGCCTCATCCGCTGCAATATCGGCATTGCCTTCAATGGCTGCTTCAAAAATCCGCAGACGCTTATAAATTGAGAGCAGATCAATAATGCTTGGCCAAGATTGCACGAGATATTGCATAGCGCCCTTAACTTCGCTCATGGCGTTTCGCACCTGCTGGAACACGCCGAAGGTAATTGCCCCCGCAGCAATGGTTGGCACCAAAATCAAAAGCGAAACCACAGCATCGGCTTGCAAATAGAGATAGCGGCCAAAATTGAAATAAAGGTAGTTTGAGAACAGTGTAAAATAGTTTTTCTGCACATTCTTGAAAAGACCGTTCAATGTGAGCGGCACCGCACGATGTTCAGCATCTTCACCATAAACCAATTCTTTGCGGTAAGCCGCTTCAACACGCTGGTTCTTAAATTCGAGGCCAGGAAGCCTGACGCCGATTAACGCCAATAAGCCAGTACCGAACAGTGACCAAACAATCGAAACGATTACGAGAGAATTTGGAATTGCGCCAAGAATTGGAATGGATTGCACGGATTTTGAAAGCACTGAAAGCACCGGCAGGAACGCAATCAGTGTCATTACTGAACTAACAAATGACGCGCCCAAGTCTTCAACCAGCCGCGCAAAACGCATGCTATCTTCTTGCACACGTTGTGATGCGCCTTCCACTTTGCGCAGCTTCGGCCAATTTTCAACATAAAAATCATTCATAGCAGTGCGCCAACGGAATGTGTAATGGCTGGTGAAAAAGCTGAGCAGAATGGCAACAATAATCCACACCGCTAAAATGCCTACCAATTGGCCCATGCCACTGTAAAGTTGACCTTCGCTGATTGTGCCCTTTGTTGCAGGATCAAGCGCTTTTTGAATCAAATCAAAATAAGGCCCATACCATTCATTGATAGAAACACTAATTTGCACTTGAAAGTAAGTGACGAAAACAATCAATGCTGAACCAAGCACCGACCAGTTAAACCATTTATGTGGCGAATAAGACCGCCAGAATAACGCAAATATGGCCACCATCACGCCAAAGAATAAATCAAACCAAAGATGTGGCGGCGCAAGCAATGCATGTGCGCCAATAATGGGAGCTGCATCAGCGGCAGGATCTGGCAATCCAATAGAAGCCCCCCATTTTTTGGCTGAAAAGTTCCACAGCAAAATTCCAAACAGTGACCAAACGGCAGCGGATAAAAAAAACGGCTTTGGGTTTGGAAAGAATGATTTGAACATAGTGGCTGTCTTTCTGTTGCGAGTCGGTTAGGTTCAGGTTTTCACCTTAGTCTTTACGCTGCTAGATGAGCAACGGTTTCTTGGATAAACAAAGTGTCATTTTCTGAACGCCCCGGATCACTGGATAGTGCCATCGCCACATGGTTGCAGGCCCAACATGGTGGGGCTTTGCGTGAAAAGGCTGGACGGCTGACTGAGGCCTATCGCCATGGGCGAAGCTCGGCGCATATTGATCTTGCCGCTTATCTGACGGCTCGTATGCCCGCTACTTATGCGGCGGTGTCGAAAGTTCTCTCACAAATTCCAGAATCATTTACACCTCAGTCTATTTTAGATGTTGGCGCAGGGCCGGGCACGGCGAGTTGGGCGGCTTTGCAGCGCTGGCCGGAGATTACAAATGTTACGATGATCGAAGCTGATGCCCGCTTTACGAGCTTGGCTGAAGAGCTGGCGACGGTCAGCGAAATTCCAGCCCTTGTTGCAGCAAAAATTATCAAAGCCAAGATGAGCGACAACATCACCAACGCAGAACTGGTCATCGCTGCCTATGTGTTCGCAGAACTTGAAGAGCGGGCAGCGGGCGAGGCTGCTCTGAAGCTCTGGGCGCAGGCTGAACATATGCTGGTTATTATAGAACCTGGAACGCCAAGAGGCTTTGCCCGCATCCGCAATGCCCGCGCTGCGTTGCTATCGGCGGGTGCTCTCATGATTGGCCCATGCACGCATTCCAACCCTTGCCCAATGAGCGGCAAAGACTGGTGCCACTTCACCCAACGCTTAGCCCGCAGCCGCGAACACATGCATGCCAAAGCCGCATCAGTGCCATTTGAAGATGAGAGCTTCAGTTGGGTTGCCGTGTCGCGCCAAAAATATGAGTTGCCCTATGCCCGCATTGTGGCCCCGCCAGTGACTACAAAAATCAACACCACATTAAAACTGTGCAGTGCCAGCGGTCTCAGCACTGAGCAGATTGCATCGCGCGATAAGCAGGCTTACAAACAAGCCAAGAAATTGCAGTGGGGGGATTCCTTCACGCCTAAATGAAGAACATATTATGCCAAACCTCGACACCTTAAAACTCCAAGCTCAGCATTATCTTGATATTCTCATTGGTTGGCTCTCTAGCCCACAATTTTATGCCCAAGTGATTGCCATTTTTGCAGCCGTAATCATTGGCCGAATTCTAGCCAATCAAAGCCTCGTCAAGGTTTTTCTGTTTAATGTTGAACCCACTGAAGGTAAATTGCTGCGCTATCGCAAATTGCTTTATTCCTGCCGTGACCTGTTGAGTCCGGCCTTAGTTGTGGTGGCGTTAATGGTTGCGGCAGCAGGCAGCGATGCTGGCGTTGGCTCATCATGGCTGGTGCGGTTAGCTGGCACAGCGGCCACCATCTCGCTGCTCCATTCAGTGATCAAGCGCTTCATCCAAAACCCTATCGCCAATGCAGCGGCCCGTTGGGTGGGCCTTCCTGTCGCCGCTATTTATATGTTTGGGTATATGCCGCAACTCATCTCTTGGTTGGATGGCACCGCACTGCAAGCGGGCAACATTCGCATTTCAATTTTAGCAATCATCAAAGCCTGTGGCTTTGGCGCTGTGTTTTTTCTCATTGGCCGCATGTCTTCTAATGCGGGTCAAAAGGTAATTCGTGATCAACAAAGCGTTGATATTCAAACGCGTGAACTAGCAGCCAAGGCGCTGGAACTCACAGTGTTTGCTATCGTTGGTCTCCTGCTCATGAATGTGCTGGGCCTTGATCTCACCACGCTTGCGGTGTTCGGCGGTGCGCTGGGCGTGGGTCTTGGTTTTGGCCTGCAGCAAATTGCCGCTAACTTCATTTCAGGCATTATCATTCTGCTCGAACGCTCCCTTAAAGTGGGCGATTATATTGAGCTTGAAGATGGCCGCACCGGAATTTTGCGTGACATCAATATGCGATCTTCCACACTCTCAACTTATGATGGCAAAGATATTATGGTGCCCAATGAGCGTTTCATCACCACGCGCTTTATAAATTGGACTCATTCGGATCCGCGCCAGCGTTATGAAGTGCCATTTGTTGTGACTTATGAAACCGACATGCACAAAGTGCCAAAACTGATTGAGAAGGCTGTAAGCAGCCACAAAACAGTTTTGCAAGTGCCAGAACCTGTATCTTGCGAAATCAAAAAATTTGGCGATTTCGGCGTGCATTTCGCCGTCAAATTTTGGGTGAATGGCATTGATGATGGACCCAATAATTTCACATCAGATGTGCATTTTCTAGTGTGGGATGCTTTGCAGAAGGCCGGCGTTAAAATGGCCACACCGCTTCATCAAGTCTCCATTTTGGGTGGGGACATACTTTTTGGAAAATCCAAATGAGAAAGCTAATTTCATCCGGCTCAAAATTTGAATCTGAAATCGGTTATTCCCGCGCCGTGGTGGATGGCGAGTGGATGTTCGTATCCGGCACCACAGGATTTGATTATTCGACGATGAAAATTTCTGATGATGTGGCAGAACAGGCCGATCAAACTTTCCAGAACATCAAAGCTGCTATGGAACAAGCAGGTTTCAGCTTGGCAGACATTGTGCGCGTTCATTATCTTTTGCCTGACGCCAAAGATTTTGAACCGTGCTGGCCGGTGTTCAAAAAATATCTGGGCGAGGTGCGCCCCGCCGCCACCATGTTTGTGGCGGGCCTTGCAGACGCGCGCATGAAAATTGAAATTGAAGTGACAGCTAAGAAGCGGGGCTGAGCTTTTGCCGCGAAGGCCCCCCTCAGTCCTTCGGACAGCTCCCCCAACAAGTTAGGGGAGCGAATAGAATTTCATCCTCCCCCAACTTGTTGGGGGAGGTGCCCGAAGGTAAGCATTTTCTTCGAAAATGCGTAGGAGGGGGAACTTGCTACCCAACATGAATCAAAAATGAACGGCCCATTCAGCCTGCGCTCAGCCGCCTTGCGTTAAATCTCTTTGCAAGTTCATATTTTGGTCCAGTTTTTGCCGAACATCCGCCTGTAAGTGCATTTATTGCTTACAATCGGCGACAAGGCATGGACCTTGTTAAGAGGTTATTAACCATGACGGTGACGACACAAGTGCTTGAAAAGAATCATTTTCTTGCCCCCCAGAATCGGGGCACAAGCATTCCCATGAGTGAAAACGATAGACAGCGTGGACGCAAATTGATGGTGTTTCTGGCAGTGGGCTTAATGCTTGCGATCTTAGCACCCGTGGCGGTGCTGGCCGCTTAAGCCAGCTTCGCCAAGCGTTCGGTTAGCAGATTAAAGAACCCATCTGAATTGATTCCACGGCAGACCGTGGCATTTACTTTACGGTCCGTCACGCGCCACCAATCCACAACTGTCATGCCCATGGTAAGTTCGCTTTCGCATTCAACGGAAACATTCACATCGCGTGATGAAAAAAGTTCTGGCTGTAACAGCCACGCAATCACGCAAGGGTCATGCAGCGGGCCACCATCAGTACCATATTTCTGCTCATCAAAACGCTCGAAGAAATCCATCATCTCGGCAATGGCCGGGCCAGATTTGTTTTTCATAACGCGGAATTTATCAATGCGCGCTTTTGTGGTTAGGGCTTGGTGCGTGCAATCAAGTGGGATGAGCGTGAAGGGAATTCCCGCATCCAAAACCAAGCGTGCTGCCTGCGGGTCAACATAGATATTAAACTCGGCAGTTGGGGTAATGTTTCCGCCTTCAAAAAAACCACCACCCATCGCCACAACGCGTTTGATGCGAGAAGCAATACGAGGCTCCTTCACCAATGCCAGAGCCACATTGGTAAGTGGCCCTAACGCGCATAAAGTAACTGTGCCAGCTGGGCGCATCATCAATGTTTCGATTATAAAATCCACGCCATGTTGTTTTTGCAACGGCATTTTTGGATCAGGCAAAACTGGCCCATCCAACCCGGTTTTTCCATGTACCTGTTCTGCCGTAACCAAATTGCGGAACATGGGACGAATTGCGCCCGCAAAAACCTTAATGTCTGACCTGCCTGCCAATTCACAAATTTTGCGCGCATTCAATTCGGTGAGGGCCAAGGGCACATTGCCAGCAACTGCCGTAATGCCAAGAACTTCAAGCTCCGGCGAGGCCAGAGCCAAAAGAATAGCAACGGCATCGTCTTGGCCGGGATCTGTGTCGATGATGATGGGATGGGTCATGGTAGTCCTTAGATTTATTTCACATTAGCTGGCAGTGAAAGTTTTTCAATCTCGAAAAAACTTGACTCCTGCCACACTGCTGACAGCATGGTGTCAGCAAGGTGACAGTACAATATATTATGCGCAGAGCCGATAGACTTCTGAGAGTAATCCAACTTCTCCGCCGCTATAGAAGGCCGGTGACAGGGCAGGCCATGGCATCCGAATTGGAAATTTCGCTGCGCACTTTATACCGCGATATTGCCGATCTGATTACCGATGGTGTGCCAATTCGTGGCGAAGCAGGTGTAGGTTATGTGTTGGGTGAGGGCTATGATCTGCCACCCCTCATGTTCAAAGCCGATGAATTAGAAGCGGTTATGCTAGGCCTGCGCTGGGTGGCAAAACGCGGCGACCCTGATTTGGCCCGCGCCGCTTTGGATACCGCAGCAAAAATCGGCACAGTGCTGCCAGCCAACCTCAAACCGTTCCTCTATGATTCATCACTCATTGCCTCGCCATTTACTAAAAACACTGAAGACCGCATTGATGTGGCAGCCTTGCGTAAAGCCATTCGTGAGCAACATAAAGTGAGCATTCATTACTGCGCTGAAGATGGCGCGGAGTCCAACCGCATCATCTGGCCCATTGGCATTTCTTATTATGACGCGCAGCGCATAATCATTGCGTGGTGCGAGTTGCGCCAAGGCTTTCGCAGTTTCCGCACCGACCGCGTGATGAGCAGTGAGGTGCTGAAGGAAAAATACAAAGAACGCCGCAAGGCTTTGCTTTCACGATGGCAGGATGAGATCCGTAAGGAAACTGGCAAGCCGCAATTGGATGTGTTTAGCTAGTTTCGCGCGCAACTTTCGCCAAAGCCTGCGGATAAAGCTTATGCTCTTCGACCAGCACCCGTGCTGCAAGTGTTGCTCCGGTGTCGTCTGAAAGAATAGGCACCTGCGTTTGCGCAACCACCGGGCCGCCGTCTAATTCCAGCGTCACAAAATGAACTGAGCATCCTCCAAATTTTTTGCCATCAGCAATGGCCCGTTCATGGGTGTGCAGGCCTTTGTAGAGCGGCAGAAGGGAAGGGTGAATGTTGAGCATGCGGCCCTGCCATGGCGCAATGAGCACCGGCGTCATAATACGCATGAAGCCGGCACAGGCGATGAGATCAAGATTTTGCGATTGCAGATAAGTGTTCAACGCAGCATCGAAAGTTTCGCGCGAACTATAATCTTTGTGGTTCACCACATGGGTTGCAATGCCTTCGCTCACTGCAATTTTCAACCCGCCTGCTTCTGGCTTGTTTGAAACAACGCAAACAATTTCGGCGGGGTATTCAGCTGCTCGCGAGGCTTTCACCAGTGCGTGCATATTTGACCCGCCACCAGAAATTAAAACGCCAACGCGTTTCTTGCTCACAATGAACCCGAATATGAAACCTGCGCTTCTTTACCCTTGCGCTTGCGAATGGTACCCAGCGTCACAACTTTCTCGCCAGCTTTTTTCAACGCGGCTGAAACAGCTTTCCCATCCTTCGCCTTAACCACCACAATCATGCCAACGCCGCAATTAAACGTGCGCAGCATTTCCTTTTCTGGTGTGCCACCAATCTTCGCTAACCACTTGAACACAGGTAGATAAGGCACTGAAGTTAGGTCAATTTCTGCCACTGTGGTTTTAGGCAACACGCGCGGAATGTTTTCAGTAAACCCGCCGCCCGTAATATGCGCCAATGCTTTGACAGAGTTTCCAATTTTTAAAACTTTAAGCAGCGACTTCACATAAATCCGTGTTGGCGTGAGCAAAGCTTCAGCCAGCGTCTCGCCCGTGCTGAAAGGTGAAGGCGCATCATAGGCCACCCCACTCAATTCAACGATTTTGCGAATGAGCGAATAGCCGTTGGAATGCGGGCCCGACGAAGCCAGCCCCAAGATAACATCGCCGGGGCCAACATCCTCAGCGGGTAAAATCTTCTTGCGTTCAACGGCCCCTACTGCAAAGCCTGCCAGATCATAATCCGTGCCATGGTAAAGGCCTGGCATTTCTGCAGTCTCGCCACCAATTAAAGCGCAGCCTGCTTGTTTGCATCCAGTGGCGATTCCTGCAATCACATCGCGCGCAGCCGCCACATCCAATTTCCCAGTGGCATAATAATCTAGGAAGAACAGCGGCTCTGCCCCTTGCACCACCAAGTCATTGACCGACATTGCAACCAGATCAATGCCAATGCCTTTGTGCAATCCTGTGTCGATGGCGATTTTTAATTTGGTGCCCACGCCATCATTGGCGGCCACCAATACCGGGTCTTTGAACCCACAGGCTTTCAAATCAAATAGTCCACCAAAGCCACCAAGGGCCACATCTGCCCCTTTGCGCCGTGTGGATTTAGCCAAAGGTTTAATCAAATCCACCAGATCATTGCCTGCTGTGATATCCACACCAGCATCGGCATAAGTGATTCCGTTTTGTAAGCCTTGTTTGCTGCCGCTCATGCCGCTAGTTTGCCTCAATGTATGTATTAAGCGTTTATGTGGGCTCCTTAGCCCGAACAGCGCAGGGAATAAAGCCCGAAGGTTTGAAATGGGACGAGTTATGAGAATGCATTTTTGGCTGGCTCTTTTGGGCCTGCAAATGCTTGTTTGTGCTGCATTTGCGGCTGGGCCAGTGGAAACCAGCGTATTTTCAGTGCAGGGTGTCGAAGTTGACGTGACCGACACCAATGCCGCTGCCGCTAAAGATAAAGCTTTGCTGGAAGTGCAACTGAAGGCGTTTGCCACATTGACAGAGAACTTAGGCACGCCGGATTTTGCAGCGGAAATGGCAAAGATGGAAGCAGAAGACGTGGTTCCCATGCTAAAATCTCTGTCAATCGAAGAAGAGAAAATTAGCCCCGGCCACTATGCAGGAAAATTCACCGTTCGGTTTTTGCCTGAAAAGGTGAAGCCACTGTTTCAGCGTTATGGCATTGAACTTCCAGGCGCCCAAGGGCCAGCAATGTTGGTTATTCCGGTTTGGTCTGATGGCAAATCCACTGCGGTTTTATGGGAAGACAACCCGTGGCGCAAAGCTTGGCAAGCCTTGAATGCCCAGCAAGCGCAAATCCCCATTATCATTCCATTGGGCGATCAAGACGACGCGGCACTGCTTTCCCCGCAAAATGCTTTGAATAATGACCCTGTAAAACTTGAAGCCATGCGCCGCCGCTATGATGTAAGAACACTGCTGGTGGCCTTTGCCGAGCCAGCCGAGGGCGGCGGAGTGCACGCCCGCATGGTGGGCAAATCGCCGCTCGGAAACATCACATTTGATAAAATCTATATTGCTGATTCTGGCACCGAACAAGATTCGGCCTTGTTGGCTGTGCAACGTTTTCACAAAGTAATGGTGGACAAATACAAGTCTGATATTGTCAAGGCAGAAGCGGGCGAGAACGACCAGCAGGCCACAGTGAGTTCACAATCGGTATCAGTGGCCATCTCCTTTCAAGGTCCCTCGCAATGGAACGGTATTCGCGCTCGCATTTTATCTGCACCCGGAGTGGTGGGCGTAGATATCACCTCGCTTGATAGTCAGGGTGCCTCGGCGCGGCTTTTATATACGGGTGGCATTGAAGACATGAAAGATTCGTTTCAATCGGCTGGTTTGCAATTTTTACGCAATGGCGGAACTTGGGTGATTGAAGCACTTTGAGCAACGCAATAAACGTTCCCAACCTCATAACAATTGGCCGCATATTGCTGGTGCCACTTACAATCTGGCTGTTGATTTCGGAAGAATTTGCGGCAGCCTTTTTTGTGTTCGTTGTTGCCGGCATAAGTGACGGCGTAGATGGATATTTGGCGCGCGTTACCAAGAGCCAAACTGAACTTGGTGCATATCTTGATCCCATTGCCGATAAGGCCCTGCTCGTTTCGGTTTTTGCCGTGTTAGGCATAATTAAAATTCTACCCGCCTGGCTCGTGCTCATAGTCATCACGCGAGACATTCTTATTGTTGGTGGTGTTTTGTTGGCTTGGCTTATCAAGCAGCCGTTGACGATGAAACCACTGTGGATCAGCAAGTTAAACACCGTAGCGCAAATTGCATTTGTGGGCTTGGTGCTTGGTGCTTTAGGGTTGAGCATAGATGCAGCAATGCTCCTGAATGCGGGTTCATTTATAGTCGCGGGTTTCACGCTCGTGTCGGGGGCGTTTTATTTGCGCGATTGGGTGACACATGTGGGTCACAATGGAGATAAACCATGACTTTGCAAAAGCAAGTTAGCTTCTGGCTTGGCGCACTTGCCATCGTGATCTTGCTGCTCTGGGCCTTACAATCAATCCTTTTGCCTTTCATCGCAGGCTTCGTGCTGGCCTATTTTCTTGATCCGGTGGCAGATCGCCTTGAACGCATTGGTTTACCGCGCCTTGTGGCAACAAGCTTCATTCTGCTCTCGGCAATTCTATTTGTTGTGATTGTGGGGTTAATGATTGTGCCAGTGCTGGCTGATCAATCAGTAAAGCTTGCTGGAGATATTCCAGCTTTAGTCAAATCACTTATTGAGCGCGCCAATGAAATTGCACCGCAGCGGTTGAAAGATTTGCTCGCCAATTCCGGCACCGATATTCAAGGCAGTGTGGCCACCATAGCAGGAAAATCAGCCAGTTGGCTGGCTTCATTTTTGTCGTCGCTGTGGTCAGGTGGCATGGCTTTGGTGAATGTTTTGTCGTTGCTCATAATCACGCCGATTGTGGCCTTTTATCTCTTGGCGGATTGGGACAATATCGTCGCCAAAATTGATAGTTGGTTGCCGCGTGATCACCTAGATGAAATTCGGGCCATCGCTTCTGATATCGACAGAGCGATGGCAGGTTTCATTCGTGGGCAGGGCACTGTTTGTTTGTTGCTTGGCGTGTTTTACGCGGTGGCACTTTCACTTGCAGGTTTGAAATCGGGTCTGGCCATTGGTTTTGCCGCTGGCATTTTAAGCTTCATTCCTTATGTTGGCGCATTGATTGGCGGCATTTTGGCTATCGGTGTTGCCTTGGTGCAATTCTGGCCCAATGAGTTTCAAGTTTTTGCCATTGTTGCCGTGTTCGGCGCGGGGCAATTTCTGGAAGGTAATTTCTTGTCGCCAAAACTGGTGGGAAGTTCAATCGGCCTGCACCCGGTGTGGATGATGTTTGCGCTTCTGGCTTTCAGTTATGTATTCGGCTTTTTGGGTTTGCTTTTGGCTGTGCCCCTTGCAGCGGCAACGGGCGTGTTTGTGCGCTATGGTTTTAGTAAATATCTGAAGAGCAAATTTTACACTGGCATTCCGCCCGCCATCGCAACGCCAATCATCGCACCTAAGCGCAAGTCGAGATGACAGCAAAGACACAGCAACTCGCCCTAGATTTGCCGCACCGCCCCGCTCTTGGCCGCGAAGATTTTCTGGTGACACAGTCGAATGCAGCGGCTGTGGCACTCATTGATCAATGGCCCAACTGGCCAAGTTATGGTGCGATCATTGTGGGTCCACCCGGAAGTGGAAAATCTCACTTGGTTGAAGTGTGGCGACAAAAATCACATGCGCAATTTTGCACCTCTGATAGTTTAACAATCGAAGCAATTCCGGTCCTGCTTACGTCTGGCCCCTTGGCAATTGAAATTACCGCGCAAAGCGCTTGGCCAGAGCGCGCCATTTTTCACGCCTTGAATTTCGCTAAACAAGAAGGACGTAACCTGCTTTTCACGTCTGATCAACCACTGTCCGATTGGCCCATTACCATTCCAGATTTGGCTTCGCGACTCAACGCTTTGCCCAGGGTGATGATTGGCCAACCTGATGATGCTTTGTTGCGCGGCGTTTTGGTGAAGCTCTTTTATGATCGGCAAATTGCCGTGGATGAGGCAACATTAAATTATATGTTGCTGCGCATGCCGCGCTCGCTGCAATCAGCGCGCAATATAGTGGCAGACATTGATCAACAGGCCTTGGCCGAAAAAGCCGAAATCACCAGGCCCTTTGTGGCCCGCATTTTGGCCAACTTCACCAGCCCCGATCTATTTGACAGCGATACCTAAACCTTCACAATACTGTTGCAATCCACTTTCAAGACAATGATTTTTGTGAAAAGCTATACACCATGAACGCAGCCACCCAACCGCCGAATCTTCTTGCAAGCCCATCGCGATTTTTTAATCGCGAACTCTCGTGGCTTGAGTTTAACATGCGCGTGCTGGAGGAAGCCAAAAATCCGGCCCATCCCTTGTTAGAGCGTGTGCGCTTCCTTTCTATTTCCGGCAATAATTTGGACGAGTTTTTTATGGTGCGCGTGGCTGGCCTTGTGGGCCAAATGCGCGAGCAAGTGCTGGAAATTAGTCAAGATGGCTTAACCCCCGCCGAGCAATTGGAACTGATCCGCAGCCGCGCCCAAGAGCTGATGGTGGAGCAAGACCGCCGTTGGATTCAATTGAAAGACGAGCTTCACGTTAAGGGCATCTCAATCATCGAGCCGGACCAGATCAATGATGAAGAACGCGTCTGGCTGGATCGCCGCTTCCTCGATCATATTCTGCCCATCGTAACCCCCATTGCTATTGACCCCGCCCATCCGTTTCCCTTCATCCTCAACCGTGGCTTCGTGATGGCTGTTGAACTGCGCCGCCGCAAAGATGGCAACGCCATGAAAGCGTTGTTACCCATCCCCTCACAGCTTGAACGCTTCGTGCGTCTGCCCGGAACTGAAGTTCGTTTCATGCTGTTGGAAACTATGCTGGGCATTTTTCTGCCGCGCTTATTTCCAGGTTATGATGTTCTCGGCAAAGGTCTGTTCCGCGTAATCAGAGACAGCGACATTGAAATCGAAGAAGAAGCCGAAGATTTAGTGCGCGTGTTTGAAACCGCCTTAAAGCTGCGTCGCCGTGGTGTGGTGATCCGCATGGAGGTTGACGCTGCTTGCTCGCCAGCTTTACGTAATTTCATCGCCAATGAACTTGATGTGTCTGGCGATGTAACGATCATGAGCGAAGGCCTGGTTGGCTTTGCCGATACTGAACAGCTTATTTTAGATGAACGGCCAGACCTTAAATTCACGCCATATCTCGCGCGTTTCCCCGAACGGGTGCGCGACCATGCGGGCGATATTTTTGCTGCCATCCGCCAAAAGGATTTCGTCGTTCATCACCCATATGAATCGTTTGATGTGGTGGTGC
>JAYUPT010000294.1:0-2456 GCA_043759965.1 Aestuariivirga sp.
CGCGCCACTTTGAAATTGGGGCAGGCGCGTGGCGTGGTGATGCTGGCTCCGGTGCTTCGTAAAATTGGTGTTTCGGAATACGCGCCCAATGTGATCAAGAAAACCGTAGTGGGCAATGGCCATGCCGAGAAGGACCAAGTGAAACACATGGTCAAAATTCTGCTGCCACGGGCTGAATTGAAAACAGCGGATTCAGTGGATGCATTAGCCATTGCCATCTGCCACGCACAGCACAGAGGCAGCCGCAAGCTGCAAGAGATTTTGGATCGTTCTTGACTTGTTCTAACGCTCTCTTTACCACTGCCTGCTAAGGAAAGACCATGATTGGAAAACTCAAAGGGCGAATTGATTCTGTCGGCGCTGATTGGCTGATGATTGATGTGGGCGGGGTAGTTTATTTTGCCTCTTGCTCTGGACGCACATTATCGGCGCTGCCGCCCGTTGGGGAGTTTGCTGAAATTTATACTGAGATGTTGGTTAGCCAAGACAACATTCGGCTGGTTGGTTTTTCCGGCACGCTGGAAAAAGAATGGTTCCGGCTTTTGCAAACAGTGCAAGGTGTTGGTGCGCGGGTGGCGCTGGCGATTTTGTCCGTGTTGTCACCGCATGAATTGGCTTCGGCCATAGCCCTGCAAGATAAAGCCATGATCGGGCGGGCCAATGGCGTGGGCAAGAAATTGGCTGAGCGCATTGTGCTAGAATTGAAAGACAAGGTGCCAGCGTTTTCAGGTGCTGATGTGGGCTTGGGCCAAGTGGCGGCGGAATTGCAATCGGCGCGACCGACTGCTGCAACCGATGCTGTTTCAGCGCTGGTGAATTTGGGGTATGGCCAATCGCAAGCCGCACAAGCCGTGAGTGCGGCGATCAGGAAGAACGGCGATGATTTACCGACTGAGAAGTTAATTAGATCTGCGCTGAAGGAGCTGGCGCTGGGATGACCCGGCCAATTCTCACCCCGGCCCCCAAACCCGAAGACGCGCTTGATACGCATCTGCGTCCGCAGCGGCTTTCGGAGTTCGTGGGCCAGTCTAAAAACAAGCTGAACCTTTCGATTTTTATTGAGGCCGCGAAATCTCGCAATGAAGCGTTGGATCATGTGTTGTTTGCCGGGCCGCCAGGGCTTGGCAAGACCACGCTGGCACAGATTATGGCGCGCGAGATGGGGGTTAATTTCAGGGCTACTTCCGGCCCAGTGATTGCCAAGGCTGGCGATCTGGCGGCACTGCTCACCAATCTTGAAGACCGTGATGTTTTGTTCATTGATGAAATTCATCGTCTGTCGCCCATCGTGGAAGAAGTGCTCTATCCAGCGATGGAAGATTTTCAGTTGGACTTAATTATTGGCGAGGGGCCAGCAGCGCGTTCAGTGCGCATTGATTTGGCGCGATTCACCTTGATTGGAGCCACCACGCGCACGGGGCTTCTGACCACGCCATTGCGCGATCGGTTCGGCATTCCGGTGCGGCTTGATTTTTACAATGAAGAAGAGCTGTTGCAAATTGTGCATCGTGGCTCACGCATTCTGAATATGCCGATCACTGAGGATGGTGCACGCGAAATTGCTAAGCGTTCACGCGGCACGCCGCGCATTGCTGGGCGGCTGCTGCGCCGTGTGCGTGATTTTGCTTCAATGGATGGCGTGGCAACTGTTGATGCCAAGGCGGCGGATAAAGCTTTGCGCGCCATGGATGTGGACCATGCGGGGCTGGACGCGCTTGATCATCGTTATCTAAAGTGCATTGCACTCAATTTTGGCGGCGGGCCGGTTGGCATTGATACGATTGCGGCTTCGCTCTCGGAAGGTCGTGATGCCATTGAAGATGTGGTGGAGCCTTATTTGCTGCAACTTGGATTTCTAAATCGCACCCCGCGCGGGCGCTTGCTCACCCACCATGCGTTTAAGCATTTGGGCTTGGCGGTGCCTGCGCGCGATGACATTACGCAAGGCACTTTCGATGTCTAAATTTCAAGTTCGGGTTTATTATGAAGACACCGATTTTTCTGGTCATGTGTATCATGCCAATTATTTGAAATATTGCGAGCGGGCGCGCTCAGGATATTTGCGTGATGTGGGTGTGGATCAGAATGCAATGTTCGCTGAAGGCCACGCTTTTGTGGTGCGCAAAATGGATTGTGAATTTTTGCGCCCCGCGAAATTTGATGACGTGCTGGATGTGGAAACGTCACTGGTTGAAATGGGCGGCGCACGGTTTGAATTGGCACAGACTGTGAAGCGCGGGGAAGATTTAATATTCAGCGCCAAAGTTACTGTAGCGATTATTGGCAAGGATGGCAGGCCGCAGCGTATCCTGAATTCTATCCGCGCTGCGCTAACTTCCCCTTAACCAAACCTCCTCAACACCTTCCTAACGCTGGGCTATAAGGGTTCCGGCGCTGGGGTGATTCGAGAAAGGCTTGAATTGCCGTAGTTTTGACAGATTTTGGCTGTGTAGGGA
>JAYUPT010000295.1:0-6058 GCA_043759965.1 Aestuariivirga sp.
CTTTGATCAGGCGCTTGTGGGTTTGTTTTATTTCTTCTGCGGTGGAACCAGATTTCAGCCCAAGCACTTGCAATGCTTCTTCACGGGACATTGAACCTCGTGTGGGTGGCTGCCGTGGCGGCGGCATTTGGGAACCAGCTGCCTGCCCGAAATTCATACCGTTTGGAAATAAAGCCGATTTTCCATAAAGACCCATGCCAAACACAAATAGGCCCATGGCCAGATTGATTTCGCCACGCAACAACAGCAATCCAGAAAATGCCATGAGACCTGCCCCTGCCACTTTTTGAATTAGGGCTGGCGTGAGTTTTGGCATTTTGGTTGAATTTCTGATCAACCAAAACCCACCAACAACAATAATCAGTGCGATGAGAAATGATGGCATCGGATTATGGGCAAGGCTGCGATTTTAAAAGATCAAGCTTGGTCAATGTGCCTTTCAAAACATAGCTGCCATAATCCATCAGCAAATCTGTTGAAACCCCATTTTCATACACATTGAAACTGGCTTGATAAACCGGAGTGGCCACTTGATCATCTTCTGCCGGATAGTAACTAACTGTCATTGGCCAAGATGGCAAATTGCGCACAGTTTCAGTTTGCGGATTGGATATATCTAAAGTGAAACTGCCGGGTGGGCGTTTTTTGCCGATGAATGTGATGGCCTTATACATTTTCTCGCCATCCGAGCCATCGAACACTAAAGATGAATCGCGCGCCAAACCTTTTATTGCTGTTTCCAAAATATGGGCTTGGTGGCTGGAGGGAAACATAGCTTCTGGAAGAATTTTAAATTCCAGCTCCTTCGGCAAGGTCATTGTACCATTGGCTTCAACACCAGCTTTTGGGCGTTTAACAACCAGCCGCTCTTCCGAATCGAGGTTGTTATCGATGAATTGTTTTTGGCTTAGGTTCATTTCCAACCCATCGCCAGATTCCCATGTGGTGAGCTGCGTATCAAGAACCCTGCTGCCTTTTTCTGCTTCTACATAACGGTTTGCAATTCGGTAGCTTACAGCCCAGCCTTCGCAGGTTGAACCGGTTAGCTCATAAGCCAATTTTCCCTCTATGCTTGAATATCCACTGTTGCCGTTCATTTTCGATACAGCGAGATCATAAATAGCACGGTGCGATGCCAGAGTGGCGGCGGAGGCGGCGGTGCTGCAACCAAGTAAACCTAAAAAGCTGATCAGCAATTTGGAAGAAAGAGTCATCAATTTTGTTCCTAACATCACGAAGCATTGGCACTAACCGATAGGCAATGTTAGCATAGAATATAGTCAATCAAGGACAACATTAAATGAGTATTGAAGGTAAACTTAAATCACTCGGCATTGAGTTGCCAACACCTGCCAAACCCGTGGCCAATTATGTGCCTTGGGTGAAATCTGGCAATTTGGTTTTTCTCTCTGGGCAATTGCCTTTTGTAAATGGCAAACTGAACCACACCGGTCATGTTGGGGCGGTGATCGCCGTGGATGTGGCAGCGGGGGAAGCACGGCAATGCGCCATAAACCTCATCGCCCAAATGCGCGATGCCTGTGGTGGTGATTTGAGCAAGGTGAAGCGCATTGTAAAGATTACTGGCTTTGTGGCTTGCACGGCACAATTCACTGATCATGCTTCGATTGTGAACGGAGCCTCCAATTTCTTGGTTGAAGTATTTGGCGAAATTGGCCGCCATGCCAGATCGTCCGTTGGCATGGCCTCGCTTCCTTTAAATGCTGTGGTCGAAATTGAAGCCATCATCGAGGTGGTGTGAGTATGCGGTTTTCGGCTCAACTGCGTGACCTCAGTTGGTTGGTCTCCCGCCCCATCACGCACCGTGGCTTGCATAACAGCACTCGCGTAGAAAACACGAGCAGCGCATTCTCTGCCGCTATCGAAAACAATTACGCAATCGAATGCGATTTGCAACTCAGCGCTGATGGTGAAGCGTTAGTCTTTCACGATGATACGGTAGATCGCCTTTTGGAAGGCAGAGGTGCTGTAAATCAATTCACCACGCGTCTAATCAAAAACATGTCTTTCAAGCTCGGCTCTGATCGCGTGCAAACTTTGGCAGAACTGGTTGAGCAAGTGGCGGGTCGCGCCACCTTAGTGATCGAACTCAAAACTCTTTGGGATAATAACCTACTCTTGGCGCAGCGCACCTTGGAGGTATTGCAAGGTTATGACGGCCCACATGCCCTGATGTCTTATGACCCCGCACTGATTATGCATGTGGCCAGTAACAGTCCTGCCACCATTCGCGGTATGATTGGCGAGCGTTCGGCGATCGATACTTACAGAACTCTGCCGTTCGCCCAAAATCTTTCCCTGCGCCGCATGACTCACTTACCGCAAACCAAACCACATTTTATTTCTTATTATTTTAAGGATTTGCAGTGTCAACCAGTGGCCCATTTCCGCGCCGCAGGAAATCCCGTAATCACTTTTACTATTCGTAACCGCCAACAGGAAGCCGATGCCAGACGCTATTGCGATCAAGTTACCTTTCAAGACTACCGGGCATGAGCAGCATTCGTTCCATAGCGAGTCTACACGATATTTTAGCTGTTGACTGGGACCGTTGTGCTGCATCAAATGACGAAACTTACAATCCATTCACGTCGCACGCCTTTTTGCTAGCCTTAGAGCAATCAAAATCTGCAATTGCTAAAACCGGTTGGGCGGCTTCTCATTTAGTTCTTGAAGAAAACGGTGAAATCGTCGGTGTTGCGCCCTGTTATTTGAAATCACATTCCATGGGTGAATATGTTTTTGACCATGCCTGGGCCGATGCTTTTGCGCGCGCAGGCGGCAACTATTATCCTAAGCTGCAAGTGTCGGTGCCCTTCACGCCTGCAACAGGCCCACGCTTTTTAGCGGCAACAGCGGAACATCGCCAAGCTTTGGCGCAAGGCTTGGTGGCGCTGTGTGGAGGGCTTGAAGCCTCATCCGTGCATATGACGTTTGTGACTGAAACCGAAGCCAGTGAAAGCCAGTGGCTTCATCGCAACGACATTCAATTTCATTGGATGAACAATGGCTATTCTAACTTTGACGAATTTCTGTCGTCTCTCTCTTCAGCCAAGCGCAAGAACATTCGCAAGGAACGAAAGTCACTCGCAGAAATCGGCGTTACATTTGAATGTATAACTAGTGATGATTTGCGCGAATCCCATTGGGATTCATTTTATGAATTCTATATGGACACAGGCTCGCGCAAATGGGGCCAGCCCTATTTGACGCGAAACTTCTTCCGTCAGATTCATGAAACCATGGCCAAAGATATTCTATTGGTATTGGCCAAACGAGAAGGCCGCACCATTGCGGGTGCGCTTAATTTTATTGGTGGCGATGCATTGTATGGCCGCAATTGGGGCTGCATTGAAAGCCATCCCAATTTGCATTTTGAAACCTGCTATTATCAAGCCATCAATTTTGCCATTACGCGGGGCTTAAATCGTGTTGAAGCTGGTGCCCAAGGTGAACACAAATTGGCACGGGGCTATATCCCCGTTAAAACTCACAGCCTGCATTATTTTGCCCACCCCGGCCTTTCGCGCGCTGTGGCCGATTATTTGCAACACGAGCGCCGCGCCATAGATGAGAACCAACAAGAACTGGCCGAACACACACCATTTCGGCATGAAGAAAGAGAATGAAATGACTTATGACCCCAACAACATTTTCGCTAAAATTCTGCGCGGTGAAATTCCATGCCATAAAATTTATGAAGACGCGCACACGCTGGCCTTCATGGATGTGATGCCGCAAGTGGATGGGCATTGCTTGGTGCTGCCAAAATCAGCCTGCCGAAATTTGCTCGATGTTGAACCAGCAGTGCTGGCACAAGTCATGGCCACTACGCAAAGAATTGCTCGTGCTACTGTCAAAGCCTTCAACGCCGATGGCGTGCAAATCCGCCAGTATAATGAGGAAGCTGGTGGCCAAACCGTGTTCCACTTGCACTTTCATATTTTGCCAATGAAGGCAGGCGAAAACTTGCGGCCACACACAGGCCAGATGGCCGATCATGCTGTTTTAGCTAAACACGCTGAGAGCATTCGATCTGCACTCTAAGTTGTTGCGGCCCTGCTCTTTTCAAAAATCACCAGAGCAATCCCTGCTATAATCGCAATCGAAGCAAGGCCTAGCTGCAAACTTAAACTTTCTCCAAGTAACAATACGCCCCCGATCGCTGCAATCACTGGAACACTGAGTTGAACAGTTGCAGCTTGCGTTGCCTTCAACCCCGGCAATGCTCGATACCAAATCGCATAACCAACGCCTGATGTAATTGCCCCCGAAGCAATGGCCAGATAAGCGCCTGCTTGATCCAAATTTTTCTGACTAAACATCAACAGACTGAGAGCCAAAGTAAACGGAATTGTGCGGATAAAATTTCCGGTCGTAACCGCCGTGGGATCACCTACCCCGCGACCACGCAATGAATAAACACCCCATGCCACACCAGCAGCAATCATCAACACTGCATTGAGCAAAGGTGGCGCTGCAAGACCTGGCAACAGTAGAACAATCAAGCCAGCTATCGCCAACAAAAGCCCCATCATTTGCAAGTGGCTAAATCTCTCGCCTTTCCAAATGCCAAAGCCAATCATTGATAATTGAACCGCGCCAAACAACAACAAAGCCCCAGTGGCAGCAGTGAGATTGATATAGGCGAAAGAAAATCCTGCGGCGTAAATGAAGAGAGCCAATGCTGATGGCCAATTGCCGAGAATTGCTTTCGATTTTGCGAAGATACTCAGCAACACCCAAAGAGTTGCCGCTGCCGCCACCAAGCGAATGGTTGTAAAACTGGCGGCGTCAATTGTCGTGGTCTTAAGCGCCATGCGGCATAGCAACGAATTTCCAGCAAAAGCCAGCATCGCTAAAACCGTAAACAGCATTACGCGCAATATAGGCACACGAAATCTCCCAACGCGATTATCGTTGAAACTAAATGATTTAAATAATCACTTCACCTTCGCACTTTTCTTCGCAGGCTTCTTCACAGTGGCAACGCGTGAGCGCGGCAGGGATTTGCGCTCTGGCGGATTGGGCAAGGCTTTTTCTTCATCACGGCTGAGATAATCAAAGGCCAAGCCATCATCCTTTTTCAGAATGCGCACAGTGCCACCTTTGGCGAGTTTTCCGAACAACAATTCTTCAGCCAAAGGCTTCTTGATATGCTCTTGGATAACACGGGCCAGCGGCCTTGCGCCCATTTGCTGATCATAGCCTTTTTCAGCCAACCAATCAGCAGCTTCGGCTGAGATTTCGATATTCACTTGGCGCTCCGAAAGCTGGGCTTCCAATTGCAGAATGAATTTCTCAACCACTTTGCGCACCACAGCAGCAGGCAGATGGCCGAAGCTCACCACAGCATCCAATCGATTGCGGAATTCTGGTGTGAACATTTTTGTGATGGCTTCAGTGTCGTCACCTTCACGCACATTGCGCGTAAAGCCCATGGCCGATCTTGCCATGTCTTGCGCACCCGCATTTGTGGTCATAATCAAAACCACATTGCGGAAATCGACGGCCTTGCCATTATTGTCGGTCAGCTTGCCATGGTCCATCACTTGCAACAGAATGTTGAACAAGTCTGGATGAGCTTTTTCAATTTCATCCAAAAGTAACACGCAATAAGGCGCTTGATCTACAGCATCGGTGAGAAGACCACCTTGGTCAAACCCAACATAGCCTGGAGGGGCACCAATGAGGCGCGAAACAGAATGGCGCTCCATATATTCCGACATATCATAGCGCAGTATTTTAACGCCCAGCACTTCGGCCAAACGCTTTGCCACTTCAGTTTTGCCAACACCTGTGGGGCCAGAGAACAAATAACTGCCAATGGGCTTTTCTGGTTCGCGCAATCCTGCGCGAGCCAATTTAATGGCCGAGGCCAATTGTTCAATAGCTTTGTCTTGGCCAAACACCATGCGTTTGAGTTCAGTTTCAAGATTCTTCAACACCGTTGAATCATCTTTAGAAACAGTCTTGGCCGGAATGCGCGCCATGGTGGCGATGGTGGCTTCAATATCTTCCAGCGTGATCACCTTCT
>JAYUPT010000296.1:0-6058 GCA_043759965.1 Aestuariivirga sp.
GATATTGAATTCATTCACAACTGCGCCGGCAGAGTTTGCCACTGAAGCTTTGTAATGACCAGGCTTTAGAATGACAGTTGCCAGCGGCCCGCTTACAGGTGGGAGTGCAGCGCCACTGTCATCAATAATGGTCCACTGAAATTCACTGTTAGTCTTTGCTGCAGCCGATAGATTGAGCAGGCCTACTTTGTGATCGAGATTCACAGCACTCAGGATGCCTGATTTAACTTTCACATCAGTAACAGCAACGGCATTGCCATTTTCAAATCGGCTTTCGATGCGATATTCGCCCGCGCCAATTTTCAGAATTTCGCCTGGTGTGTTTGAGGTGCTAATCAATTGGCCGCGCAATGGGCCAGTTGTTGCAAAAATTTTACTGAGGCTTGGCAAGCGCAACCCCTCAAAACCTTTAACGCGAGGCAGAATGCGCAAGCCACCAGCGTTAAGAATGAAGTTCACAGAAAGCTTGGTGCCTTCATGCACGGTTACACCCTGCAAAATTTGGGCGGCACCATAGCGCGCGGTAACACGGTAATCACCGGGCGGCAGGGCGGCATTGGCAATTGGAGTTATGCCATCAAATACTTTTTCACCAGCGTCATCACGGATAGTCCAAGCCACATCTTTAACTGTGTCTTGGCTTGTCTCGGTAAAGCGGGCCGAAAGCTGCAAGCCCTCATTGCCAGATTTTACTGTGGTGATGGAAATGTTATGTGCGGAAGATGACGTGCTCAGCAGAATATCTGGATTGGGCGTGGACGAGTGATCGGTAGTTGACGCGTGGCCAAGTTCCGTTGCCGCAAACAGAATTGCCACCAGAGCAGCGGCAAGTGCGCTCGCGCTCCGGTGGCGTTTCTGCGGTGGACGGGTGCTGGCGTCCATTCGCTTTGTCCCTGTTTAACTCTTCCCCCCAGCGCTTCTCGGCTGGTGAAATTACAAAAGCAGGAACTTTTGGCCGGCGCAAGAAAATGCTTAACAGGTGGTTAATGGCTGCATTGCAATTGAAAGCATTGCCATTTCAATGGTGGGCAGATTAAGTAGCGCCATGACAAAACTGAACGATACAACTTCGCTGTTGGCTTTTTTGAAAAGCCGCAAATCCGCCTCGGCCAAAGCCATGACTGGGTCTGGGCCTTCTTCTGATCAGCTTGCTGAAATATTGGAAATCGCCGTGCGGGTTCCTGATCACGGCAAGTTGGCTCCGTGGCGGTTCATTTTATTTGAAGGCGAAGCACGGGCAAAAGTGGGGGATGGCTTTGCTGAAGTTTGGGCTTCTCAAAATCCAACCCACAGTTTGGATTCGTTAAACTTTCAACGCGGATTATTTATGCGGGCACCTGTGGTTTTGGCGGTTGTTTCAACAGCGACAGCGCATGGCAAAATTCCAGTGTGGGAACAGCAGATGTCGGCTGCGGCTGTGTGCTATAATGTGGTTTTGGCTGCCACAGCGCTTGGTTTTGATGCACAGTGGCAGAGCGATTGGGTGATTTATGATGAGTCTGCTAAATCTGTAATGGGTGTGAACGAGGCTGAGAAGATTGCCGGGTTGATTTATATTGGCCAGTCTTCAATGCCGCTGGAAGATCGGCCACGGCCAGAAGCGCAGGCGCTTTTAACACGGTGGGGAAAATAATGGCGATTAAAGGCATATTATTCGACAAGGATGGAACGTTGATTGAGTCCAATGGAACTTGGATTCCGGTATATAAAAAGATGTTGGCCAAGGAAAAGAACGCCACCGAAGCGCAGGTTATCGAGCTTTTGTGCTTGGCGGGATACGACCGCGACACTGATGGTTTTAAAGCTGGCAGTGTTTTGGCGGCAGGCACCAATGAGCAGTTGGTGGATATTTGGTGGCCTGATTATGATGCCGCAGAAAAGCGCGCCAAAGTGCAAAAGATCAACCATGATTATGCGGCTGATGCTAGGCTTTATATGAAGCCGCTCATGGACTTAGTGCCAGTGTTTGATGAATTACATGCAATGGACATAATCTTAGGCGTGGCCACCAATGATATTGCTGCATCGGCCAAATATCACATGGAAGAACTTGGGGTCCATGATTATTTTGTCCATATTATCGGCGCGGACTCGGTTGAAATTCCTAAACCCTCTGGCCAAATGATTGCCTTGTTTGCGGAACGCACCGGTTTGCAACCCCATGAAATTGCCATGGTGGGCGATAATTCGCATGACATGGAAGAAGCCCATAATGGCGGGGCGGGCCTTGCCATTGGCGTTTTGACTGGTAATGCGGAGCATGATGACATTGCGCATCTGGCCGATCATGTTTTGTCAAGCGTGGCAGATATTCCTCATCTTTTGAAACAGTTGGCCTGATGTTTTATGAAACGGCATTAAATAATCATGGGCTGGCTTTAGACCCGTTCAAAGCCATTGTAATGCCGCGGCCGATTGGCTGGATTTCTACAGTTTCACCCAGTGGGCAGGCTAATTTGGCGCCCTATAGTTTTTTTAACGCCTTTTCCGACAATCCATATTATGTGGCATTTGGTTCAGGCGGGTATAAAGATACGCTGAGCAATATCGAAGCCACTAAAGAGTTTGCAGTTAATCTTGCCACCCATGATTTGCGCGAAGCCATGAACGCAAGTTCGACGGGCGCGCGGGGTGATGAGTTTGAAATTGCCAAGCTTGAAAAGGCATCTTGCCGCTTGATTGGACCTTCGCGGGTGGCGGCCAGCCCGGTTTGTTTGGAGTGCCAGCATTTTCAAACGGTGGCCTTGCCGGCAGATGATGGCACTGTGAATGATTGGCTGGTTATTGGCCGCGTGGTGGGCATCCACATTGAAGATCGTTTCATTGAAAATGGCCGCGTGAACTCGGCTGCCATGAAACCGATTTTGCGTTTGGGTTATGCAGAATACGCCACTGTGGACACCGCTTGGCGCATGCGACGGCCAGACTGAGTCTCTGCCAAAGAGTCAGAACAGAGCTCGAACACCACAATTCAATCACTGTTGATAACTCTGTGCACGGATGTTATTTAACCCTTAAATTCAATGGCTTATTGTTAAAAAATGGATTGTTGATAAGTCAGTTAACTTCTCGTTAACCATCACGGAGTCAGGACTCGGTTTAGGTACGGTGAACGTACCATAATTGTGAAACGAGTTTAGTGATGATCAATTGTTTGCTTATCGACAAAAACCCCACCGAAAGGCAACGCCTCTCGCAGATTTTGCTTGGCCTTGGCGTGAACTGTTCTGAACGCGAAGGGGCTGAGGATGGCATTAAGTTTTGCCAAGACCAGAAGCCCGATGTGGTGATGATGGAAGCGACAACGGCCGCCGCCACCAGAGATTTTCTGCGTTTGGTTGGCCATAACGGCCGCCGCAGCCGCAGGCCTGTCGTGATATTTTATGCCGATTTGCCAGATGTTGATACCATGGCGGAAACCATTATGGACGGTGCTTCAGATTTTTTGATGAAGCCGTTTGATCGCGATTTGCTGCAATTTAAACTGCAACAAGCGGGTGTGCTGCCGCATTGAACTGGTTTCTGAAACCTTAAATTTCATCGTGAACGGATTATTAAACCTTAAGGGCTAGCTTGATTAAGTTCTTAGTCGGGTTGGTGTGTCATGAGTGAAGATTTTGTTGAAGGCTTAGATGTGTCTGTGCTGGCCGCCGTTCTTGATGATGGTGATGCTATGGCGAGAACGACACTGGCAAAGCAATTGGCTTTGCTTTTGGCAGATGTCGAAACCCCGCCGCTGGAACGCGAGCAAGTGACTCCAATTGTTCTCAAATTAACGGTTGATCCCACGCGCAATGTGCGCAGTGCGCTTGCAATTGATTTGGTGGAGCAAAAAAACCTCCATGCTGATGTGGTGTTCTCAATCATTGCTGATGATGATGATATTGCGCTGCCATTTTTGGCGCAAACACCATCGCTCAATGAATGGCATATGATGGCTGTTTTGAAAGTGGGTGATGAGCCGCGCCAAACAACTGTAGCCAAGCGCGAAGACTTAACAACGGAAGCCGCCAACTTCATTATCAAATCTGCGCCACTGGCCACTGCCATTGCCTTGTTTGAAAACCCTGTGGTGCAATTGGAAGCGTCAGATTTTCGAATATTGTATCAGCGCTTTGGTCAGTCGGAAGAAATGGCTGAACTTTTATTGGCACGCAAAGATTTGCCTTTGGAAATTCGAATTACTCAAGCCAAGCGAGCCGCAAGCCGTATGCGCCAAATGATGGCTGAGCGTGGTTGGGTTGCTGCCAATGATGCTACGGAATTGGTTTCCGATGCGGAAGAGACTGCAGTTATGCGAATTTTGATTGATGCTGATGCTAAAGAGAGGGCACGAGCCACAGCGTTTTTGGCTGTTAAAAATATGCTCACTCCAGCTTTGATTGTTCGCGCCGCCTCAATGGGTGAAATGGCTGTGGTTGAATCAGCGCTCGCACATCTTTCCGGCAATTCGCCACAGCGGGCTGGCGAGTTGATGTATTCCAGATCGCAACTTTCATTCAAATCGATTTTCAACAAATCAGGCTTGCCGCAATCTTGCTTTGGCATTTTGAAGGCTGCTTGCGAAGTGGTAGTTGAAGCGCGCGAAGAGGGCTTGCCGCTCAGCGCAGAAGCCTTTGGCCGCCGCGTGCTTGAGGCCTTGCTCACGCGTTATGAATATATGAGTGCAGCGGAACGGGCAAAACAAGTTGAGTATTTGGGTCGTTATGGTCAAGACCGTATTCGCAAAATAGCTAAGCGCTTGAAGGCTGATTTGGTGCGGGCGGCTTAATACTTAAACTGCTCGTTCAACACCCGCTCGGCTAAGCTGTGGCCGGGGTCGAACAGGATTTTTACACTGCGTTTTTTATCTTCAGCAATTTCAACTGATGCCACATTTCGAACTTCAAGATGATCAGCCACGGCCGCCACCGGGCGCTTTTCCGACTCTAAAACTGTGAGTGTCACCTTGGCTTTGTGCGGTAAAATGGCGCCGCGCCATCGCCGTGGCCGAAAGGCACTGATCGGTGTGAGCGCCAACAAAGGTGAGCCAATCGGTAAAATTGGTCCGTGTGCGGAGAGATTATAGGCGGTGCTGCCAACTGGCGTTGACACCAGCAAACCATCACAAATTAATTCTTCCAATCTGGTTTGATCGTCGATCATGATTTTCAATTTTGCGGCTTGTGAGCGTTGGCGGAGCAGGGACACTTCATTGAAGGCTATGGCTTGATGTTTCTTTCCAGCATGATCAATGGCGGTCATTTTTAAGGGGCGAATGGTGGTGAGTTCAGCATGATGCAAACGCTCTAACAAATTCTTCTCAACGTAATCATTCATCAGAAAACCAACTGACCCTCGGTTCATGCCATAAATGGGCAGGCCCGACGTTGTGAACCTGTGCAAGGCTTGCAGCATCATGCCGTCACCCCCCAAGGCCACAACCACGTCTGCCGCTTCGGGTGCTGCGTTGCCATAGAGTTTGGTAAGCCTGCTCAGAGCGCGGCGCGCTTCTGGGGCTTCGGAGGCGAGGAAGGCGATGCGGGAGAAATTCATGCCGTAATTTGCTGTGTTGACAGTTGCCGTTGTGGGTTACAATGGACACGATACCATTGTCAGAGAGCTTGTCCAATTAAGATGCGTCGTTTGGTTATTTGCAGCACTTGTAAATTTTCGCCGGAGTCTAAAACTGATTCCCAAGGACGCACGGGCGGCGAGATTTTGATTGGCCATATGCGTGAAGTTTTAGAGGCGCGGCCTGATGTGACTTTGGAAACCCAAATTTGCATGTGGAATTGCGCAAGGCCATGCAGCGTGGTGATGCAAGATGAGCAGCGCTACTCCTACATCACAGGTGGGAATGAACCGACGCGGGCACAGGCCGAAGCTATTTTGCAATGGTTTGATGCCCATGGTGAAACGGAAACTGGCGAAGTTCCGTTTCGGCTGTGGCCGCAAGCAATGCGCGGGCATTTTATCGCACGCATTCCACCGGTGAAACCATGAGTGTGGTTTTGGTTTTAGGTGGCGCCCGCTCGGGCAAGAGCTGCTTTGCTGAAGGGCTGGCGCATCAGCCTGC
>JAYUPT010000297.1:0-6049 GCA_043759965.1 Aestuariivirga sp.
TTATTGGCCATGATAAAGGGGCAGGGGTTTTAATTGTGGACGATTTGGTGGACACCGGGGCCACGGCCAAACTGGTTCGTGAAATGTTGCCGAAAGCCCATTTTGCCACGGTTTATGCCAAGCCGCAGGGCAGGCCTTTGGTTGATACGTTTGTGACCGAAGTGAGCCAGGACACTTGGATTTATTTGCCATGGGATATGGGTTTGCAATTTGCGCCACCAATTGGCGAGCGGGCAACAGCCTGAGTTTTTAGGTTAATGACTGCCTAATGAACGCTGCATAGTTTGGAAATCTATTGGCTAGCGCAGTGGTGGCTTTTGGCGATTTTGCTTTCTGAGTTTCACTATAGTTGGATTTGAAACTTAAAAATTCGGCTGACCTGGCAAACTCGGCATCGCCCAGAACTGCGTAAACTGGCGTGTCTCTGGCCTTACCCTTCATTGGCACCGCTCCAGCTGAGATAATTGCCAATTGTTTAGATTGGCCTTCGATTTCTCCGGCCAAGAGGCAATCATGGCCCAGCGTTTTGCATGCAGATTCGGCGCGGGCTGCAGTGTTAACCGCATCGCCAAGCACTGTATAATTGAAGCGCTGCTCGGAACCCATATTGCCAATGCAGGCCGGGCCAGTTGCCATGCCCACACGCACTGCGATTGGCCAACTTTCTATGGCTTGCAGAGAAGATTTGATGAAAGGTTGCTCGTTGAGACTGTCAAGTTGCTGTTGGATTTTGAGCGCCGCGAGCAGGGCGTGATATTGATGGTTGGGTGTGATAACAGGCGCATTCCAAAAGGCCATAACTGCATCACCAATATATTTATCGATTGTGCCGCCCTCTGAGAGAATGGCTTGGCTGGAGGCATCCAGCACGCCATTGATGAGTTTTACAAGTTCTTGTGGCGGCAGTTTTTCACTCAAGGGTGTGAAGTTTTTGATGTCCACAAACATGACGGTGACATCCCGAATTTCACCACCAAGTTTCAAGTTCTGCGGGTTGCGTTCAATCTCGGCCAAGATTGAAGGGGCTACATAATGGGCAAAGCTGCGACGCAGCTGGCGGCCCTGGCGATCAGTAATGAGAAGTTTGTAGGCTGTTGTTACGATGAATGTGAGCATTAAAGCTGCGGCAGGAAATGTGAAATCAAACAGCAGGCCAAAGCTGCGATAGGCAATTGCGGTGATTGCGCCAAGAAAACTGACAGCGAGTGCTGTTGTCAGTATGGTGCCGGAGGGCCGTAAATAATTTGCGAGAACTGAAATGAGTGCGCCCAGCAGCAATGCAAAAGCAAATTCGCCGCCCACCACCCAATCAGGTCTGGTTAAAAACGCGCCAGATAGAATTTGTTCCAATGCTTGCGCATGGACTGAAACCCCCGGAATGGATTGCCCCAAAGATGATGTGCGGGTGTCGAGCAAGCCAACAGCAGAGGTTCCAATCAGAACGATGTGGCCCTCAATGAGGGGGCGCAATGATTCTAGATTATTTTGGCGCAGGAATTTTTCTGCGGAAACATAAAGCGCAGGATCGTCTTTGCGATAATTCACCTGCAGCAAACCTGCCTCTGATGTTGGGATTTCAAGAGCGCCCACGCGCACTGACTCTAGGGTGTTTTCGGCACTGTTGGAGCCATTGACCACAAAGCTCTCCGCGCCTTGAGCAACGCGTAGAGATTCAAGAATGAGGCTGGGGTAAAATTTTTCGCCATCGCTCCACAGCAGGGGCACTTGGCGGGCTATGCCTTGATCGCCAGCAAGGTTAATGTTGATGCTGCCAAGGCCCTTGGCATTTGTGTCTAGCATTTCAATGTTTGTGATAATTTTGGCAAGGCGCGGTGGGGCGTTTAAAGCTTCCGCTCCTGTTTGTGCAAAACTTGCCTTGCTGAGGGGCAGGGATGTTTGCTCGCCTGATGTTGAAGCAAAGGCATTGACCACAGGGCCCGCTGCAATTGCTTCAGCAAGAAGCCTGTCATTATCGATTTGCGTGCCTTGCGACATTCGGTCAGGTTCCGCAAATATAATATCAAAAGCGATTGCTGAAGCACCAAGGTTGGTGAGGTTGGTAACAAGTGTCGCAAGTTCACCTCGTGGCCAAGGCCATTGGCCGATGGATTTGAGCGAGGCCTCATCAATATCAATAACGCGCACAAGCTGGGCGGGTGTGGGCTTGCGCGGCCACATGCTTTGCAACGTGTCAAAACCTGCGCCACGCAAAGTAGCGATGATGGGTGGATCAGTGTTGCGGATGGCTAGTGCCAGCACCGAAACGATGAGGCCAAGGGCTAAGCCAATGACATTATTGGCGCGTGGCATCATTTATATTTAACATTGCTGCGGAGCGCAGTCTCTGGTTTTCGGTTGTGAATTTGATGATCCATGATTGCCTTCATCGAAAGCAATAAATTTCTTGCAAGCAGCAATGTTCAAACGAAAAGCAACATTCAATGGCCGTTGATCAATGGCGTATGGCAGCTTGCGAACGAGACCGCTTGATTTGCGCTCACCTGTTAACTCCGTTGCGTTGCTTGTTTTTGCCAAACCTAAATCACAGCCGGAATCCAAATCCACACAACTTTTTGATGAATTGCAGAGCTTCACTTTGCCAGCATGCACAGCAACGCCGGTATCGCTTTGCACCCAGAAATCTAATCCTGTGCCACGAATGCCAATGGTGGCGTTGGTGGTTTTAATATCATAGGCGCTCTTGGCGCTTTTGCCGGTGATGAAGCGGAAGGTGCCGCGAAGGGCATTAATGGAGATTTTTTCGGCGGTGCCAGAACCGCGCATTAAAAATTTTTCGATAACCAGACTTGAGCCCGGCCCTAAAACCAATTTTGTGTTATCGACAAACAGAATTTGCACATTGCCACTGCTGACTGAAATTTTGTCTTGTTCAAAAATTGCACTGCCCACACTGAGGCTGCGCGTGCCGACTTTAGGCGAGCCACTGAGTGCTACAACTTTGGCAATTGCATCGGCTGAATCTGCTGGGGCCACACTAAGGCATGAGAGTGTAAAAAAAAGGATGCTAACCAATAGATTCCGGATCACGGTGAAAACTCCGAGTGTGTAGGCCCCTTTAAGCCAGTGTAGCCACAGGATTTCCAGTTGGCAACCGCCAAAACTCGCCCTAAAGATTAAACATGATGGATAGTTCTCAGATTTTCAGCGTGTTAAGTTTGGTGGCTGCTTTCCAACTTAAACACTTTGTGTGTGATGGCCCATTGCAAACTAAAGCAATGGTCGATTCAAAATCAAACTATGGAGAAGGTTTGGGCGTTGTCCATTCCGCTATACATGGCCTTGGCACCGCTGTCGTATTGCTATTGTGGCTGCCCGTTGGCACACTGGTGCTTGGCTTGGCCGTGCTTGATTTTGTGGTGCACTATCACACCGACTATGCCAAAGAAAACATTGTTAAGCGCGCTGGTTGGACAACATCACATGCAAAATTTTGGTGGGCATTGAGTGCCGACCAAACTGTGCATCAGTTTACTTATGTTGTGCTAACTTATCTAGCACTCACCATCTAATCTCATCATCACCAAACACTTTGCGTGTGTTGGTGCGGCGCATTTTCATTGCCAAATCGCGGCCTAAAAGTTGATAGAGAATGCCTGAAACTTGGTTGTCTTTAGCCATCACTTTGGCCATGCGCATTTTGGAAAAAACCAAAATGCGGCTTGGCTCTTCAATTGTGACGCGGGCTGTTGCTGGGTTTCCAGTTAAATAGGCAATTTCGCCGATGAACGAACCGCGTTCAAGATGAGTGACCAATGAGCCGTTGATTTCAACAGCAGCGCGCCCTGTGCAAAGGAAATACAGCGCGTCAAGAGGAGCGTCTTGCCGAGTTAAAATATCGCCTGCGGCAAAATTTTGCCAATCAGCGGCTTTGAGAAGGTGTGCAATTTGGCCATCGGTTAGGCCGTCAAATGATTGGCGCAACAGATTGGCGTCTTTTTCGGGCAATCTTGCGTTTAATCGTTCGCGGATTAAATTGAATATTTGAACCGCGTTAAAACCTAAAAACAGCGCAACAACAAGATATGTTAGCAGGGAAGGCAATTCTGAGATGTTCAATATGTTGTTCATGCAAAACCTAGTTTAGCTAAAAAAAAACTTCATGCAATCACGCAAAGCTTGTCAATTGGGCGGCAGCCACCTATCAGGGGCCACAGATTGTGCGGGCGTGGCGTAATGGTAGCCGCAACGGACTTAAAATCGGTAAGGTATTGTCGATTTTAAAGTAATAAATGTTCAATTACAATTAGATAGAAATCCACATTCCATTCTGATAAGCTTACACAACTCTTACACATTCTGTGTTTAAAAAGCTGAAGGTGGACTTGATGTCCGATAAAACTGTCACTCACGCACTACTAGGCGGCAAATTACACGTGTATCGGCGACCTAATAGTGGTTGCTGGCAATGCTCAACATATTTGTCAGGAAAGAACCGTAGAAAATCTACTGGCGAAGGCAGTCTGGCCAAAGCAAAAGACTTCGCCGAAGATTGGTATCTTGAACTCCACGGAAAACTTAAACGTGGTGAAATGCCGAATGAAAAGTCTTTTAAATCTGCGGCTGAGGCTTTTATAAAAGAATTTGCTGTGATCAATGAAGGTCAACGAAGCCCCAAGTACATCGAAAGCCAAGAGGAACGTATCAACCTTCACCTCATCCCTTATTTTGGTAGTAAGGGACTTTCAGAGATCAAATCTGGCACGGTGCAAGAGTACCGCATGTACCGTCGCGAGCATTCTAAAACAAAAGGGCCTCCAGCCCGCAGCACCATGCATCAAGAACTCGTTGCACTTCGCCAAGTCCTCAAGTCGGCTATCCGGCATGGCTGGCTTGAAAACCTGCCCGATTTGTCGGTGCCATATAAATCTTCGGGCAAGCTAGACCATCGGGCATGGTTTTCACCTGAGGAATACAAGCAGCTCTACACCGCGACCCGCAAACACGCGCAAGCGGCCAAGGGCAAGCGCTGGGAGTGGGAATGTCACCAAGTGCATGAATATGTCCTTTTCTTAGCAAACACTGGTCTTAGGCCAGACGAGGCGGCGCGGCTTCAATATCGCGACGTGGCAATCGAGTTTGACGAAGGCACGAACGAAACCATTCTTGTCATCGAGGTTCGTGGGAAGAGGGGCGTGGGATACTGCAAAAGCACCGTAGGTGCAGTGCGCCCCTTTGAACGGTTAAAAGAGCGCAATAAGCCAAAACCTGACGCACTGATATTCCCAAAACCACACCGTGATTTATTCAACACGATTCTTGACGATGAAAAATTGAAGATTGACCGCGATGGACGGCGGCGGACTGCATACAGCCTCCGCCACACATACATCTGCATGCGCCTGATGGAAGGTGCGGACATCTACCAAGTTGCGAAGAATTGCAGAACGTCAGTTGAAATGATTGAGAATTATTATGCTTCGCATATCAAAACCAATCTCGATGCGTCGGCTATCAACGTGCGCAGGGCGAGACCAAATCAACAAAGTAAACAGTCCTAGTCTATCCCCTTGCAACAACAGCAACTTCCCGTAATAAGGAGCCTTGTGCGGGCGTGGCGTAATGGTAGCCGCAACGGACTTATAGATTTTGAGTGCCCCAGTGGAAACGCTGGGAGTAGAACTGCCCAAATTCGGGGAACGCTCTAGGTGTGATGCCAGTGCCAATCCCGAGCCAAGCCCGGGAACGGGAAGGTGTAGAGACTAGACGGGCAGCACCTACGGCGGAAGCCTTGGTGAAGGGATAGTCCAGACCACGAACTAACCTCGTTTGAGGTATGGCGGCGAAAGTCGAAGTGGTATGAAAATCCCTCGGCCTCACGGTCGTACCGGTTCGAATCCGGTCTCGGGTACCAGAAAAAATCAATTGCTCAGCCCAGCCCACAAGGTTGGGCTTTGTTGTTTCTGGGGTTCATGTAGCCACCTTCAGAGCAGCACGGGCCGGCCAATCCGGTCAGCGTGCTCACGGTGCCATCGGTCGCAATGCGCCGGATCGTGTGGTTGGCCGTGTCGGCGACATAGACGTTGCCCAC
>JAYUPT010000298.1:0-2426 GCA_043759965.1 Aestuariivirga sp.
CGTTCAGCTATATCACGCATGGAAATGCTGAGATTATCTGGAGCAGCGCGATGCGCCAAGGCCGATTCAAATTGTGGTTCAAGCATGGAGGCGGCCCCCTTCCTTATCGTAGAAAACAGTATCGGTGATTGTGGCTTTCATCACTTTGCCACCTTCCAGCGGGAAGGAAATCACTTCACCCATGCGCGCACGTCCGTTTTGAATAAGCGCCATGGCAATGGAGCGACCCAAAGTTGGCGACATATAAGATGAAGTGACCTGACCAATCATTTCCATCGGCGGCTTATCTTTAACAACAGCCACAGCATATGCGCCATCCGGCAGAACTTCAGTTGGGTCTTCGCTGAGGAGGCCTACAAGTTGCTTGCGATTTGGGCCTTTGAGGAATGATTGTTCGAGCGAACGCTTGCCAATGAAGTCTGCTTTCTTTTTCGAAACCATGCTTTCCATACCCACGTCAATCGGCGTCACTGTGCCATCACTTTCATCACCGACAACGATATATCCTTTCTCGGCGCGCAGCACATGCAGCGCTTCGGTGCCATAGGCGGAAAGGCCAAACTCATCACCAGCTTCCATCAAAGCGTTCCACAAGCCTTGGCCGAAATTGGCCGGAGTTGCCACTTCGTATGAAAGTTCACCAGAAAATGAAATGCGGAACACCCGCACAGGGTAGCCACCAATATGGCCTTGCTTGAAACTCATATGCGGGAAGGCTTCGTTTGAAATATCAAAATCCGGAGCAAGCTTTGAAAGCACGTCCCGCGCATGTGGGCCAGCCACCGCAAATTGCGCCCATTGTTCAGTGACGGGTGTGACAAATACTTTATACTGCGTCCATTCGGTTTGCAGCCATTCTTCCAGCCAAGCAGAAATGCGATCAGCACCACCTGATGTGGTGTGCATGAGGAAATGATCTTCAGCGAGACGGACCGTCACACCATCATCAGTCAGGAAGCCCAACTCATTCATCATCAAGCCATACCGGCACTTACCCACTTTTAGAGTGGAGAATGTGTTGGTGTAGATGCGGTCTAAAAATTCTGCCGCATCTGGTCCCTTGATTTCGATTTTACCAAGTGTAGAAGCATCGAGCATTCCCACTTTATTCCGTACACAGAGGATTTCGCGGTTGATTGCTTGATGCTTATCTTCAGACGCTTGTGGATAAGTATATGATCTCCGCCATTGGCCCACAGGCTCAAACACCGCGCCATGGTCTGCGTGCCATTTAAAAATCGGTGTGCGCCGAACTGGCAAGAACAATTCGCCAGTTAAGGCACCAGCAATTGAGCCGAAAGAATAGGGCGTATAAGGTGGGCGGAAAGTGGTGACACCGATCTCTGGAATTGTTTTACCTGTTGCTTCAGATATAACGCCCAAACCATTGAGATTAGAGGTTTTTCCCTGATCGGTTGCCATGCCAAAAGTGGTATATCTTTTGGTGTGTTCAACGCTTTCATAACCTTCGCGTTGGGCCAGTTCTAAATCCGCCGCTGTCACATCATTTTGGAAATCAATGAAGTGCTTGTTGCCTTCATTATATTTGCCGGTGGCTGGCGCAAACCACAGTGACTCGAGCGCGCCACGAACAGGTTCTTCCACTCTAAATTTCTTGGCCTTCTTGCCCAAAGCTTGCGCTTCTATCAATGTCGCTTCCACACTCATCGTGCCATTGGCAGCACCGATTGCCACGATATTATCCGTGTGCAATTTTGGGCGGAAACTTTGTAACGCATCATCAAATTGAATTTTGCCACCATTGTGACACCAAATGTGAAGCGCCGGATTCCAGCCACCAGACATGGCAATGAAATCGCAGTCTACGCGTCTTTCGGTAATCACGCGGCCTTGGCCTTTGCGGTAAGCAGCGATTTTCACAGCCGTAACGCCGAGCGTGCCTTCAACTGCGGAAATCACAGAACTCAACTGCACATCTATGCCTTCAGCCATGGCGCGCTTCACCAAAGCACCATCAGCACGCGAACGTGAATCTACCACGCGCACATTCACTCCTACTTTTTTCAAGGCGAAGGCGGTGAGGTAAGCATCATCATTATTAGTGAACACCACGCCAGTGCTGCCGGGCGTTACGCCATAGCGGCCAATCATCCCGCGCACGGCGGAGGCCAGAATTATGTTTGGCCGATCATTATTAGCAAATGCAATCGGACGCTCCAATGCACCAGTTGCCACCACCACTTTCCCCGCACGAATTTTCCACAAGCGATGCTTCGGAGCACCAGAAGCTAAAATTGCTGGGTCATGGTCACCCACACGCTCAAAGGCCATCAGATAATTGTGATGATAATGGCCCACCACCGTAGTGCGGGTGAGAATGTGAACATTAGGCAGTGCCGCCAATCGCGCTGCTGCTGCGTTTGCATAATCAACCACGCACTCGCCATCAATCATCCCTGCTGTGA
>JAYUPT010000299.1:0-2415 GCA_043759965.1 Aestuariivirga sp.
GCCACGTCAAAAGCAATCCACAAATGCCCAAGCCGAGCGAGAACGAGGCCAGCCACACCCACGAGAAGTGCTAGCGTTGCACCACTCCAATCGCGGTGCATTCTCCGTTTTAGCTTATTGTCCTCAGTTGCAGGTGGAGTTGATGTCGGGGGAGCAAAAGAGGTCACGCGTTTAGCCTTACGAGAATGATTAGATGAGTCGGCTCTCCATCGGGAGCAGCTGCTCTGGTGTAGCAAACCCAGGCAATTCTTCAAACCTCTTCTTCCATGCTGTCACGTTTGGATAATGACCAAGCTCAATGTTGGCTTCTGGCGCATATCGCAGAACACCATAAATGCCCACATCGGCAACCGTCGGTTTTTTACCAACTACCCAATCAGTTTTGCCCAATTCCAATTCCAAAACTGCTAATGCAGCTTTGGCTTCAGTGTCATACATGATGCGAACTTCATCACCAAACTGACGCAGACCCTTGGATCTCGCGCGCAAACGGAACAATGGCACCGCCAACTTATCCCACTGCCAGAACAACCACTCGCGCATGCGATTGCGCTCGAATGGTGTTTTAGGATCAAACTTGCCCAATGATTCAGACAAATGCATGAGGATTGCCGCTGATTGCACCACTACGGTTTGCCCATCGCGCAAGGCGGGCACTTGTCCGTAACGGTTCTTAACAAGAAAATCAGGCTGCTTATGCGCGCCTTCGCGCAAATTCACATGAATATACGAGAACGGGTGCTTGCACAGCGATAGCATGAGGGCTGCAGTATAGGTGTTAGTCGACGATGCAAAACCATAAAGTGTGAAGCGCCCCTTCTCAGCAGGCGTTGGCCCCCGAGCAGCTGGAACTTTTACAGATTTCGCCGACTTTTTAGCTGGCGCTTTCTTGGCAGGCACAGATTTTTTAACTGCCCGCTTGGCTGGTTTTGCCATGGGAGCAAACTCCTATAATCGTTTGTGTACTGATAATCAGCACACGGACTATAGCAAACCCCGTAAGCAATTGGAAAGTGTTAATAAAATTTTACCGTTATTGGTTAATATCGAGCTTTTTGCGCAGTAAATCATTCACAGATTGCGGATTTGCCTTGCCGCCAGTGGTTTTCATCACCTGACCTACAAACCAGCCAAGCATGGAAGCTTTCACTTTTACGGCTTCAACTTTATCTGGGTTGGCGGCAATAATTTCATCAACTGCCTTTTCTATAGCACCCATGTCAGTCACCTGAACAAGGCCACGCGCTTCAACAATTTCTGCCGGGTTGCCGCCCTCGGTCCAAACAATTTCAAACACATCCTTGGCAATTTTGCCGCTGATAGTGCCAGCCGTAATCAAATCCACAATGCCACCAATCTGAGCGGCAGAAACAGGAGTAGTTTCAATGGTTTTCCCTTCTTTGTTCAAGCGACCAAAGAACTCATTTATCACCCAATTGGCGGAGAGTTTGCCGTCCCTGCCCTTGGCCACTGTTTCATAGAAATCAGCTGATGGTGGTTCAGCCGCCAACACAGCTGCATCATAAGCCGAAAGGCCGTAAGCCGACATAAAGCGCGCCTTCTTCTCATCCGGCAACTCCGGCAGGCTGGCTTTAATGGCAGCCACGCGCGCTGGGTCCAGTTTCAGCGGCAGCAAATCAGGATCAGGGAAATAACGATAGTCATGCGCTTCTTCCTTGGAGCGCATAGAGCGGGTTTCGCCCTTCTTAGCGTCATAAAGGCGGGTTTCCTGATCAATCTTGCCCCCATCTTCCAAAATGCCAATCTGGCGACGGGCTTCATATTCAATCGCCTGGCCCATAAAGCGGATAGAATTCACATTCTTAATCTCGCAGCGCGTGCCAAACGGAGCACCAGGCGAGCGCACCGACACATTCACGTCAGCCCGCATCGAGCCTTGCTCCATATTTCCATCACAAGTGCCCAGATAACGCATAATCTGGCGCAGCTTGGTAACATAAGCCTTGGCCTCATCAGCCGAGCGCATATCAGGCTTCGACACAATTTCCATGAGCGCACAGCCGGAACGGTTAAGGTCCACAAAGCTCATATTGGGGTGCTGATCATGCAGTGATTTTCCAGCATCCTGCTCCAAGTGCAAACGCTCGACGCGCACGGGGATGGATTTGCCATCGTCCAAATCAATGGTCACAACGCCCTCACCCACGATAGGCTGCTTGAACTGCGAAATTTGATAGCCCTGCGGCAAATCAGGATAGAAATAGTTTTTGCGGTCAAACACCGAGTAATTATTGATTTCAGCTTTCAGGCCAAGCCCCGTGCGCACCGCCTGCTCCACGCAAAACGCATTGATCACCGGAAGCATACCCGGCATGGCAGCATCCACCATCGAAACATGATCATTGGGTGCGCCACCATATTCAGCAGAGGCGCCTGAGAACAACTTCGATTTGG
>JAYUPT010000300.1:0-2401 GCA_043759965.1 Aestuariivirga sp.
CAATCAACATACACAGTTGTAACTGGCGATATCATTGGTGCTGGTGGTGGCTCCGGCACCGGACTTAGCACTTTGGCAGAACCTGATGGTTACCTAGACAACTCGGCTACGGCTTCTGCAAGCTACACCAGTGGCGCTACGACAACCAATGTCAGCAGCACCAGCCGTGCCAATAAGCAGTTGAACATCAACAACAGCATCAGCATTACCAAGACGCCAAACCTCACCTCCAACGTGGCGGCTGGCACAACCGTGACTTACACCTACGTCGTCTCCAACGACGGCAATACGCCTGTATCTACGCTAAACCTCGTCGATACCCATAAAGGTGTTTCAGGCGCAATTACTCCAGTCTTTGGTTCGTTCAACGTAGGGTCAACCTCCACTCACACTGGTAACACGATCGACATTCTGCAACCGGGCGACAACGCCACTTACACAGCAACTTACGTCGTCACACAGTCCGACGTTGATACTCTGCAATAACGGTTACCAACGAACCACATGAATAACGGGCAACCAACACCAAGGCAAAAAGCCAGAAGCCAGTGGCAGCGCAAGCTGACTGCTGCGCTTATGGCTGGTGTGCTGGTGTGGTTGCCCGCTTCTCCTGCTGTGGCTGCAATTGTAAACTCAGTGTCGGTCACTGGCACTGCCAATGGCCAGCCAGTTTCTGCATCAGTATCAGCCAATGTAGATGTGGCCGATGCTGCACCAGCCATGACCATTGATAAAATCGGAACTCTGAATGACGGTGGTGATGGCAGCGCTGATGCTGGCGATACAATTTCTTATACCTTCACCATCAGAAACACTGGCAACGTTACGCTGCAAAATATCACGCTAGTTGATAGTGGTGACACGCCCACTGGCGCACCACTGGCCAGCTTGGCCCCTGGTGTCAGCAACCTCGCCAATTTCAGTGCTGTACACACACTCACAGCTCTAGAAATTGTCAGCGGCCTTTATTCAAACACCGTCAATGCTTCAGCTCATTCCGTAAATGCACCATCAAGTGCTGGCCAAAATGTGACGGCCACCGACACTGAAATAACGCCGCTCAATGTTCTCTCCGCCATGCAGATGGCAAAAACGGGCGTGCTCAACATGGGCAGCAATAGCCGTGCTGATGCTGGCGACACGATTACCTATTCATTCACAGTCACCAATACGGGTCCAACTCAGTTGCACGATATTACAGTGTCTGATCCGCTGGTAAATCTCGCAAGCCTACCCGGTCAAGAGAGAATGATTGCGTTGCTTGATGCCCAAGGCCAACCAAGTGATCCAATGAGCACCGCCACAATTCCTGTTGGTTATACTTATTCTGGCAATGATCACTTCGCGGCAGCAGATCAGTTTGCAGCCTTTTATAAAGTGCCGCATAGCATTCCGCAAATTGGCGCAGGGCTTTCTGCTGTTCGCCGCCTTGTGCGCATGACAGGCACTGAAGGTGAACTGGTTGAAGGAGACAAAATTGGCTTCGTTTATGCCCTCACCAACACAGGTGAAGGCCCGCTCACTGATATTAACGTGGTTCAACCCAAAGCCGAAGCTTACGGTGACAAACTGAGTTTGCTGGCAGCAAATGAATCAGACAGTGCAAACATCATCTTCACACATACTTTAACGGATGAAGAAGCCGCTTTAGGCGAAGTTGAAAGCCCCGCCACTGTTACGGCCAGAAGCCGAGGCCGCGTATTGACCAGCGCATTGAACACCATCATGCCTCTGGCTGGCATTCCAACATTTGATAGTTTTGCTTCTGCAACAATTTCACCAACAAATGTTACCATATTAAACGCGAGCCAATTCACCACTTTCACGGCAACATATATTTTAACCCCGGCTGATCTTGATCGGGGTTATGTTGATAACACGGCAACGGCCACTGCAAAAAACACTGCCAACCAAACCCTCAACTCAGTCTCAAGCTTCCATCAAGTCTTGGTTCCTGATCCAGCCATTGCCGCAGTCAAAACTGGTCAACTGGATTTAGGCGCAGACAATGTTGCCTCACTTGGCGATATTGTGACCTATCATTTCGCCATCACCAACACTGGCAACGTGACCCTCAATCCAGTTACGCTAACTGATCCAAACGCCACCGTAACAGGCACCGCAATTGCGAATTTATTGCCCGGTGTCACCAACACCACCGCCTACACCGCAACCCATGCCCTGGTTCAGGCTGATCTTGATGCAGGCCAGGTGAGCAATCAGGCCACGGTTCGCGGCACATCACCCACAGGCATCATTCTCAATCGCTTGTCGGATGATGATAGCCTGACGCAAACTGATCCAACACTGGTGGGCCTCGGCCCAGATCCAAAAATTGCTCTGCTGAAAACCGTCTTTGCAGTCACCGACGTGAACAACAATGGCCGCACGGATGTTAATG
>JAYUPT010000301.1:0-2400 GCA_043759965.1 Aestuariivirga sp.
AAATTGTCTGGCAGGTGAATGGTGATGGCGACAATCGACTGCTTCACTTAACCTGGACCGAGAGTGGCGGACCAGTTGTTGAAACACCAACGCGCAAAGGCTTTGGCTCAAGACTCATCCAAAAAGCTTTGGCGATGGAACTCACTGGCGAAGTTCGCGTTCTTTATAACCCCTCTGGTGTCGTCTGTACGATAGATGCTCCTCTGCCACCGGGCCCCTTAAAGCTGGAACAGATCGATGCCAATTGGAGAAACTAAAGCGCTACGTATTTTCATTGTCGAAGATGAAATTTTAGTTGCGATGAATCTCGAAGATATGCTGGGGGAGCTGGGCCATAACGTTATCGCAATCGCCATGCGCCTCACGCAGGCGATTGAACTGGCTGGGCGTAGTGAAATTGATCTTGCTATTCTCGATCTCAATCTTGCAGGATCGCTGTCTTTCCCGATTGCTGACATATTACGCCAACGCGGTGTTCCGTTCATCTTTGCAACGGGATACGGCTCTCAGGGCATGACAGAAAACTATCGCAATGAATTTGTGCTGGTGAAGCCTTATGGGATTCACGAGTTGCAAAGTGCAATAAATAACGTGATGTCCGTTCCTGTGATTTGAATATATTGCCGCGCCATAGTGGAACTTTCCTCCTTCACCAGAATTACATTGACCTAAAGTCCCAATAAATATTGGTCCTACTGCTTGGGCGCTGTGACGCGCTGTATGCTGACGTAATACCCGCAAGGAATATGACAATGACTAAAATCAAAACCCGCGATGGCACTGAACTCTATGCAAAAATCTGGGGCACAGGTCGGCCAGTCATCTTGATGAGTGGTTGGCCCCTGTCATCGGACAGTTGGGATGATCAAGCTATGGCAATTGCCGATACAGGCATGTGCGCTATTGCATACGATCGCCGAGGCTTTGGCAGGTCAGAACAACCTTGGTCGGGCTATGATTATGACACACTCAGCGATGATTTAGCCGATGTGATGAAGGCCTGTGATGCCAAGGATGCAACGATTGTCGGCTTCTCGATGGGCGGCGGCGAAGTGGCCCGTTACATGTCGCGCCACAAAGGCAAAAATGTGAAACAAGCGGCTCTGATTTCTTCTATCGTTCCATTCATGTTGAAAACTGCCGATAATCCACAAGGCACACCACAATCAGCTTTTGATGAAATGACAAAAAGCATGAAGGCTGACCGTGCTAATTTCTTTTATAGTTTTTTTGAAGATTTTTATGGTGCAGGAATTTTTGAAGACGGAACCAGTGATGCGGTTTTGGATTGGTCATTCAATGTTTCGATGATGGCGGGATTAAAGCCAACACTTGCTTGCGCGGCCGCATTTTCGCAAACCGATTTTCGACCTGATTTAAAAGCGTTCAGTGTGCCAACACTGATTATTCACGGAACTGCAGATAAGACGGTTCCAATTGATGCATCAGGTCGCGCAGCAGCTGCGGGCATTAAGAATTCCAAATTGATTGAATATGTAGGCGCACCGCATGGTTTATTTGCCACATACAAAGAGCGTCTCACGAAAGACCTTTTGGCCTTCTTGCAAGAATAAGTTTACCAGTTTGTGGTTATGCGCTCGGACCTCATGTATGATCGCCACGTTACAGCACTTTGATCTAGGTGCCACCTAATGGAACTTAGAGTGATTTGAAAGTCTGTTGCATTCTGAATGACAAGTCCGGCAGCGCCAATGTTGTTGCTTCAGCATTGTTGGGTTATCCATCAACACATCTGGGCGTTTTGCCCTTGGGTGCGCTCAATCATTTCGCGCGTGATCTTGGCATTCCATTTGACGTTTCTGGAGCAATAGACATTGTCTGTGCAGGGCACAGTATTGGCATTGATGACGGTGCGGTGAATGATAGCTATTCTTGAACAATTCGAGTGTGGGTTTCTATCCGGCAATTGCCAGGCCGCGTGAAAGCCTGCAAAATGAGGGTTTCACCATCACATTGCGTCATGAAAGTGAAGCGCACAGCCCCATCTCGGCCAGTAAGCTCAATCACTTCAATCTGCGGGAACTCCGCGTATATGGTGACAGGGGTGCCTATGTAAGCCACAGCACGGATGTGCAGGCGCAGTCATTTTTTGCTGGAAAGCGCCCGTCCCAGAACCTTTCGACCTGGGGCTTCGAGCCGGAGTCCAATTTGGGCACACTTTACACAGCAGGTGGTGCAGAGCGCATTCCTTCTGAACGAGGGCGCTACCACGACTACTACGAGGAGTTCGCTCGTGCTGTCGCAATGGGAGTGCCGCCAACAGTAACGGCAGAAGCGGGCACTCTGGGCCTAGCTGTTCTTGATGCCGCGCGACAAAGCGCAGAGCAGGGGCGTTCCATTTTACTTTGAACTTCTCTGCAATTTTGTCCTTTCCCGGTT
>JAYUPT010000302.1:0-2395 GCA_043759965.1 Aestuariivirga sp.
CCATCAATCAATTTATCGGTGTATGACAAATAAACTAAAACGTTGCGCTTGGCATCGCAGCCACGCACGATGTGCATGGTTTTGAAAAAGAACGAGCGGCGCTGCTCGTAAATATCAACACCTTGTGCAAATTTTGCTTTGATCGTTGCTGGTCCCACTTGACGGCAGGCCAATGATGTTTCCGAGCGTTGCTCAGCAAAGCCCGCCCAACCGCTCCATCCGCCTTGTTCAGGCACAGTGAAATAACATGCAACACCACTCACTTGTGGATCATCAATCACATAAGTTGCCAGTTTCGCATCAGGCGAAAGTAAATGCCAAACAGTGCTCTTCTTGAAAATCAACTCAGGGTCATCTGCCTGCTGTGCCTGCGCCATATGCGTCGATGCTGCAACCAAAGCAGCGCACGCCAAACTTTTCATAACAATGTTCATAAAGCCCTCCAGTGTTGTACCCAATGTGGGTGAGGCAAACCAGAAATCAAGATGTTGCGTTCAAACGCGCAAACCCCGCTTCTAAATCTTCAATCAAATCCTTGGGGTCTTCCAAGCCAACGTGGAACCTTAGGCATGGCCCATTTGTGGTCCAGTTTGTAGCTGTGCGGCGCGGGCTAAAAGGCACAACGAGACTTTCAAACCCACCCCAGCTTTCTCCGATCTTGAACAGTTGAAATCCATCCACCATGGCTGCAATTGCGTGTTCGGAAACGGGTTTAAGAATGATTGATAACAATCCGCAAGCACCCGTGAAATCACGTTTCCATAATTCATGTCCGATGGAATTTGGCAGGGCAGGGTAAAGAACAGTCTCAATTTCCGCGCGCCCGCGCATCCAATTGGCCACAACAAGAGCGTTTTTCATATGCCGTTCCAACCGCACATCTAAAGTGCGCAAGCCCCGCAGCGCCAAATACATATCATCAGGGCCTGCAAATTGCCCCATCGATTCAAATGATTCTTTAAAATGCGGCCAAGAGGCTTCGTTGCAAACAATTGAGCCCAACATAACGTCAGAATGCCCGACGATATATTTGGTGGCCGCCTGAATGGAAACATCGCAACCATGCTCGAATGCCTTAAAGAAATGGCCCGCACTCCAAGTGTTGTCGAGCATCACAATGGCACCTTGTGCATGAGCGGCAGCGGCGATGGCTGGAACATTCTGAACTTCCATCGTTAGTGATCCAGGACTTTCGCAATAGACCACACGCGTGTTCGGCTGCATCAATTCTGATATTTTTGCACCCACCAATGGGTCATAATAAGTGGTCTCAATGCCAAATCGTTTCAGCACAGTGTTGCACAGGTGCCGGGTTGGACCATAAGCGCTATCCACCATCAGAAGATGGTCACCCGTTTTGAGGAAAGCCAACAAAGCACAACTGACAGCTGCCAGACCAGATGGGGCCACTTTGCAATCAAAACCACCTTCAAGTTCAGCTATTGCTGTTTCCAGCGCCCGCGACGTTGGTGTGCCACGTCGTGCATATTTATAGAGCTGCTTGCCGCTTTTGAATGTTGCCAAGTCTGGAAACAGAATTGTGGAGGCATGATAGATTGGCGGATTAACCATGCCGTGTTCGGTGAAGTCTCGCGCGGCTGTCACCATGCGGGTGGCGGGTTGCCGATTATCAGGGGTGGGGTTCTTGCTCATAGGCAGCTTTATAGAGGCCATGGTGTTTCCTGCACAACTGCTTTAAGGGCTGCGCTCAATCTCATTTTTTGAAAAGATAGTCCATTGCCCTTTCCTGAAACACTTGCTCCAATTTCCCGCGCTTTAACAGAGCGCAAATATGAAGAACCAACTCCAGTTCAACTTGCCGTTCTTGAAGCCAAAGCTGAAGGCCGCGATATGGTGGTTTCCGCTCAAACTGGCTCAGGTAAAACTGTAGCTTATGGTTTGGCCATTGCCACCACTTTGCTCGGCGATAAACTGCGCTTTGAAAATGAGGCTGATCCATTGGCGCTCATTGTAGCGCCAACCCGCGAACTTGCTCTCCAAGTAGAACGCGAACTCGCATGGCTTTATGCCTACACTGGTGCTCGCATTCTCTCTTGCGTGGGCGGCATGGACCCAAACCGCGAACGCCGCCGCTTGCATGATGGCGCACATATCATCGTGGGCACACCAGGCCGCCTGCGTGATCATCTTGAACGCGGCGCATTGAAGATCAATGAACTTAAAGCCGTGGTGCTGGATGAAGCCGACGAAATGTTAGATTTAGGTTTCCGCGAAGACCTTGAATTCATTCTCGAAGCCACGCCAAAAGAACGTCAAACCCTGATGTTCTCGGCCACCATGCCAAAGCCCATTGCATTGCTAGCCAAAAAATATCAGCGCGATGCCTTGCGCATTGAAGCCAAGGGTTCAGAACGCGCCCATGCCGATATTGAAT
>JAYUPT010000303.1:0-17001 GCA_043759965.1 Aestuariivirga sp.
GCCCCAACTGCCTTGATTATTTCCGCAGGCCCAAAGCCAGAAAGTTCCGCATAAGCCGATTTGGCATTTTCTAAACTACGGAAAAGAGCAACGCGAACCACATAGCCACCAAAAGCTGTCTGCTCTTGAACAGGTTGCTCATAAGCAACATGTTGCACATCGGCTATCTGTTTGCGCTTACGGGGCTTCGCGGAAGCAACCTGCACGGACCCTGCATCAGATTGCGAAAGTGAAGCTAGCTGGTTCATTGATGCACCATCATTCAGAGCAGCATTCATTGCCATAACATGTTCTGCGCCATTGTCATTCAGTGGCGCTGGGCCAATAAGCTGAACACGCACTTGAGCAATTCCTTTATGGCGAAAGCCTAATTTATCGGCGGCAAGTTTGGACACATCTAAAATTCGCGTATCAACAAAGGGGCCGCGATCATTGATGCGCACAACAACTTGTTTGCCAGTTACAAGATTTGTAACTTTGGCATAACTTGGAATGGGTAGTGTTGCATGTGCGGCCGTCATCGTATTCATATCAAACCATTCGCCATTGGAGGTTCTACGACGATGGAAAGCTTCCCCATACCAAGAGGCTTGCCCTTTTTTGTCATAGCCAGGTTGCTCATGCGGGGTGAACCAGCGGCCAGCAACCTGATAAGGGCTACCAGTATGCCTCTTGCCTCCACCAAAAGGAATTGCACCTTTGCCCTTGTAATAAGGGCTGCCCTTGCCCGCAAACGGATCAAGCTTGCCGTATTTATAAGTCCTTTTGCTTGATGGTTTATCAGATTGATAGCTTGAACAGGCCGACAGAACCAGCGCACCTAAAAGGCACAAAACAAGCGATGCAACTGAACGACGCATAACACACTCCTGTGGCAAAAATACCAACAGCTAGCGTTTTGCGACTTTTTCGTAAAATTTGAGTCAAATTTGTTGGTTAATTAAACCTTACTGTGCAGGTTTAACCTCAGGCACTATTCCAGTTGCAAGATTGGCAACACCACTAAGCCGCGCCAAATTCTGTGCCGACATGGCAATGCCCTTGGCAGCAGCACGAGCATAATAGACTTTGGCCTTCTCAAGGTCTTTTGCCGCCCCCCAACCCATTTCATACATGCCACCAAGATTGTTTAGGGCCCACCCCTCTTCAGCCTTGGCTGCGGCTTCAAACAGCGCGAGGGCCTTGTTCAAATCACGATTTACACCAAGCCCTTTGAGATAGAGCACGCCTAAGTTATTCTGTGCAACCGCATAGTTTTGGTCAGCTGCTTTTTGATACCAACTAGCAGCAAGACCTTCGTCTTTAGCGATACCGTCACCATTTTGCAGCATTTGGCCGAGAAGATTTTGGGCAGCCGGATGGCCTAAGTTCGCCGCTGATTGCATAAGCTTGAGAGCCGTTGGTTTATCAGACACCAGACCAGGTGCACCTTTGCTCACCAATTTCGCCAAACGGAATTGTGCTTCAACATTGCCCACAAGCGCCGCTTCACGATACCACTTTGCCGCCTTGGCAGGATCTTGCTTTGCTTCTTTGCCGGTCTCATATGCTTCAGCCACGGCCATCTTGGCATCAGGGTCGCCAGCTTTTGCAAGTTGCATTTTCTTCACAAAAGGCAGTGCATTCAGTGCCTGATCAATAGCCACAGATGGTCCTATTGAACCTGCAACGCACATACACCAAAACAAAGCGACGAGAGGGAACTTGCCCATAAATTTTAATACCATAAATCAGTCTTTCTCGCCCCAACACTTCAATTTTACAGGTTGCAAAATTCTACGCAACTGATTCATTAGTTCACACGGTTGAATTCTAGATTCTTGCAAAACGGGCCCCAGCAACCCTTAACTTGCAGCGCATTGCCATTTAATTTGGCATAAGCGGAATAAGTGTGACCATCATCAGCATTATATATCTTGCCCTTCCATTTGTTTGGGCCAATTGGAACCATACCATCAATCAGTTGAATGCCAATAACTGAACGATTACGCAATGACTTATTGGGATTATTTTCGTCAAGCTTGGGTGTGCCATCATCACGCAACGGTTTGGCTAAGGCAGCAACTTTCGCACAAAGTTTGTCGCCATAGCATTGCTCCACACGAACAGTAAGTTTGCCACTGCTTAGTTTCCAAAGCCCGTTAGACGGCGCTTCCCCTGCTGCTGCGAAATGCGCGCCAACCAAAAAACTGCCACCTAAAATAACTATTCCAAGTTTAACCACAACCTACTCCTCAATACTCTTTGCCGAAATTTTTAATTGCTATAACATCCTATTCTATGGTTTTGGAGCAGAACTATGACGAATGTTACAAGTTTTAAATCCGCGCGCGCCACTTCTGACGCAGGCGAGTGGCAAATGCGTGTTGATCTTGCGGCAGCATTTAGGCTTGCAGCGCATTATAATTGGCACGAAGCTGTGGCCAATCACTTCAGTTTGGCTGTTTCCAATGATGGTAAAAGATTTTTGATGAACCCAAAGTGGCGGCATTTTTCTAAAATTCGCGCCTCCGAATTGCTCCTCTTAAATAGCGACGATAAAAGTACAATGGCAGGCCCTGATGCTCCAGACCTTACAGCCTGGAGCCTGCATGGCCGCTTGCACGCCGCCCTGCCCCAAGCGCGTTGTATTATCCATTTGCATCCACCCCATGCCACCGCAATTGCATCTTTGGCTGATCCTGAAATTAAACCTATCGACCAAAATACTGCTCGGTTTTACAACCGCATTGCTGTTGATATGGGTTACGGCGGCATGGCCAACACTGACGCAGAGGGAGACCGCTTGGCCAAGCTTATGGGCAATAAATCAATTATGATGATGGGCAATCACGGCATATTGATCTGCGCTGCCTCAGTGGCAGAAGCCTTTGACCTTACCTATTATTTAGAACGCGCCTGCCGTAATTTAGTGCTGGCCTATCAAACCGGCCAGAAGCTTCATGTGATGTCGCCAGAGGTGGCAGAAAAGACCGCGCAGGAATGGGAAGCAGACCGCGAACAGTTTCACTCCCACTTTGCGGAAATGAAACTGATCCTGGACGCAACTGATCCTACTTATAAGAATTGATTAGCTGAACAGGAAGTCGTCAGCCGTCAGAGTTATTGGCGCAATGCCTTTTATTGAGATTGTGTCCACGCCAAGATAAACGGTTACTAAACTGGTGCCATTGCCAACAATTGTGAAGTCACTGATATTGTCCGCAATATTGGCAGTGAAACCTAACTTGTCAGTACCATCGACGAAATCGGTAATTTTGTCCCTTCCAAATGTGGTGTCACTAAAATGAAATACATCGGCACCGCCTCCGCCCGTCAAAGTATCATTGCCAGTGCCACCGTTTAGAATATCATTACCGTAGCCACCATTTAAAGTATCGTAACCAGCAAAGCCAAATATGGAATCATTACCACTCGTACCTACTATATTGTTGTCCCAACTGGTGCCGTTGATTATGTTAAACACAGTTGTGGTTGGCGGCACGACAACGGTTGTCGTGTCATCGTTTATAATTGCCCCTGTGGCTGAAGCAGTTACCAAGGTTAATCCGGCACTCGCATTTGTTAGTGTTACGGCAAAAGTTTCGTTTTGTTCAACAGTAGTGTCACCTGCAATCAATACTTGAATCGTCTTAGTTGTTTCCCCTGCTGCAAATGTCAAATCACCTTGGGTTAGACCCGAAAAATCCAAAGCATCAGCCTGAACACTGCCACTTCCTGCAACGGTATAATGAAGGGTCTGGGTTGTTTGGGAGGCCGTATCCAAAGTGACAGTAAAGCTTTGAACGGTCGTTCCCGCGTTGCCTTCTGCAATTGAGGTCGTGCTGGCAGCAATTCTTACTGCACTGGTAACCGCACCTCCACCAGGCATAAGTTCTGCAGCAGACTTGGTAACGCCATTGAATGAAAAATACTCAACGCCTGAAACAGTATCTTTGCCATCCACTAAGTTTGAGATTGTGAAAGCTCCAGTCGAAGCGTTATAAGCAATTTGGCTTGAAGCAAACGTACCAGCATAGACGGCCGTATCACTACCAGCTCCACCGCTAATCGTGTCACTGCCTGCACCACCATTCAGGATATCGTTTCCGACGCCTCCGTTTAAAGTGTCGTTTCCAGCAAATCCACTAATGGAATCATTGCCGCTTGTGCCCGTGAGATAATTGCTCCAACTGTTGCCATTGATTATGTTAAAAACAAGAGCAATATCATCATTTAAAATCGTTCCGGTAGCAGAAGCAGTAGTTACAATAAGTCCGCCGCTTGCGTTTGAAAGCGTCACCGCAAATGTTTCATTTTGCTCAACTACTGTATCACCAGCAACCAAAACTGTAATCGTTTTACTCGTTTCACCGATCTCAAACACCACATCACCTTGCAATGCACCTGAGAAATCAGCGCTATTTGCTGCAACCGTTCCGCTGCCAGCAACTGCATAATGAATTGTCTGTTGTGTTTCAGATGCAACATCTAATGAAACTGTAAACGTAATAGCGGTCGTTCCGCTATTGCCTTCAGTAACTGACGGCACATTAGCAGCAATGCTAACGGCACTGCGCGGCACCCCGCCAGACATTAACTCAGTTGCAGTTTTGGCAACGCCATTGAAGGTAAAATACTCAACACCCGTAACAGTGTCAGTTCCTTCTGCAGCACTTGCAATTGTGAAGGCGCCCGAACCTTGATCGTAACCAATGCCAAAATCTTCAAATGCACCTGTGTAAACAGCAGTATCATTATCTGCACCACCAATAATCGTGTCGTCACCCAAACCGCCCGTTAAAGTGTCATTGCCAGCCCCACCATCAAGGCGGTTATTGTAAGCGTTGCCCACAACTGCATCTGCTCCAGCGCCACCAACAGCGTTCTCAATCACGCAAGTGTATGCTATCGAGATGTTGTTGGTCATATAGTTGCCGGAACAGAAAGTGCCTGGCACCAAACTAATCGATGACGAAGTGCTCCAGCCGCTCAAGTCCAACGTGTCGTTGCCTGCAGAATCGAAAAGCGACATGATAGGTTGCAAATTTTGTGTGAAGTCATAAAGCCCCGCTGAAACAGTGCCGAGAGTGGAATTAAAGCCATAAGTGCTATCACCAGTGCGCGTTGTGGTCTCAACGCCATACATAGCTTGAATGGCCATAATATCATTGAGCATTGGGGTTTGCGGTGAATAAAGCACACCATTCGAACCAACCCAATCGGCCCATTGCACAAGGCCCTCACCATTGCTGGCACCAGTGCCCCAGTTCGGGCCAAAATAAGACATAACAGAAAGCACGGTGCTGTCTTGATAGCTCGAAGGTGTCCAATCGCCTGAGCCATTATAGTCACCCATATGGTCCAACCCAAGCGAGTGCCCAATTTCATGAACATACGTTAGAAAACCATGCCGACCGACAACAGGGGTTTGTAGATCACTATAGTTTTTGCTGAACCAAATCGTGCCCGCAGTTGGGAAATAGGCATGAGCATATTGCACGCCAGTAGTGGAATTGCCGAACTCAATATTACTGCCGCTTGTGGTCACTTGGAGCATGTCTGGAGCAATAAGATCATCCCACAAACTTAGCGCCAGAGTTGCTTTTACTTGTTGGGCAGCGTTGAGCGCTGAAAATCCAGCTAACTCCGTTGAACCATACATAACTGATGTACTGGTTGGAAACGCATAAGTAATTGTGGCACCAGTCCACTTCACACCGGAATCCAATTGCGCCAAAATCTGAGCGTTCGTCCAATTTGCAGCAGCCATATACTTACCCTTCACCAATTGCCGGAATTGAACTCAAGTCTCACTCACTTCCCGGCAAAGAAACTACCATGTTCCTGATTTCGAGTTCGATAATAGAAATGACTTAATTTTAGTAAAGCTATAACAAAAGGCAAAAACACGGCAAAACTATAGCACAACTTTTGTCTTATAGCACGAATGCAAAAATAGTGTTTATAATCAAGCATATCAAAAAATTGAGTGATCCATGAAAATTTTAGTTATTGGTGCTGGCGGTATGTTGGGTGGTCAACTGATCCAAAAACTCAGCACACACGGCAAACTTGGCGAATCAAAAATCTCCAAAATCATCCGTCACGATGTTGTGCTGCCGCCACCACCACCACAGTCCAATTTTCCAATTGAAACGAAAATGTCAGACTTGGCCGCAGAAGGCCAAGCAACTGCTCTAATTGAAGATCGGCCTGATGTGATTTTCCATCTGGCGGCAATTGTCTCAGGAGAAGCCGAGGCCGATTTTAAAAAGGGCTACCACATAAATTTAGACGGCACGCGCAACCTGCTGGAAGCTATTCGCCTACAAGAGCCAGATTACAAACCAAAACTCATTTTCACATCTTCGATTGCGGTGTTCGGAACACCTTTCCCTAATGCAATTGACGATGAATTTTTGTCAGCACCCCTCACCAGTTATGGAACACAAAAGGCCATCTGTGAATTGCTAATTTCAGATTATAGCAGACGTGGATTTATTGATGGCATTGCCATGCGGATGCCCACTGTGTGTGTGCGTCCCGGTAAACCCAACAAGGCCGCGTCCGGATTTTTCTCTAATATCATCCGTGAACCATTGGTGGGATTAGAGGCCGTGCTGCCAGTAGAAGATTCAGTGCGGCACTGGCATGTCTCACCACGCGGTGCTGTGATCATGCTCATCCATGGCGCTACCCTTGATTTGCAAAAATTAGGAAGACGGCGCGCCATCAACATGCCGGGTCTTTCCTGCACTGTGGCCGAACAAATTGCAGCTTTGATAAAGGTCGCAGGGCCAAGTGCTGCAAAGCTCATTCACCGCGAGGCTGATCCAGTTATCCAAAAGATTGTCTCTGGCTGGCCGCAAAACTTTGACCCAAAACGCGCTATTGAACTGGGCTTCGTCGCTGACGCGAGTTTTGAACAAATTATTCGCATCCATATTGAAGATCAATTGCAGGGAAAAATAAAATGAAAACCTTTGTCGTAACTCCTGAAACAGTTGAAGCCTTTAACCGCGATGGCGCTTGCGTGATAAAAGGCGCGTTTAAAGATTGGATTGAAATTTTGCGCACCGGCATTGCCCGCAACATGGCTGAACCCAGCGCTGATGTTAAAATTTACACGGGCGAAAAAGGTGGCGGTCGCTTCTTCGGCGATTACTGTAATTGGGACCGTATTCCAGAATATCGCAATTTCATTTTCAATTCAGATGCTGCAGCAATTGGGCAGCAATTGATGGGCAGCCACTCCGTGCGCTTGTTTCATGAACATGTTTTGGTGAAGGAAGCCGCAGCCGATGTTGCAACCCCATGGCACCAAGACCAACCTTATTATTGCGTCGATGGCAATCAAACCGTGAGCCTTTGGCTGCCACTTGATGTTGTGCCGCGCGAACGCACATTAGAGTTTGTGGCAGGCTCACAAAGCTGGGGCAAGTATTTCCGGCCAGAACGCTTTAACAAAACGCCACTCAATGAAAATGATGGCCTTGAAACCGTGCCCGATATTAACGGCAATCGAGACGCTTATGATATATTGGGTTGGGCCTTAGAACCTGGCGATGCTGTGGCCTTCAATTTTAAAACGCTACATGGTGCGCCCGCCAATGGCAGCGCCACGGCCCAGCGCCGGGCTTTTTCGCTGCGTTTAATAGGAGACGACATCCGCTTTGCGCGGCGTGAAGGCGTTATCACATCTCCCCCATTTCGCGGCGTAACCTTGCAACATGGCGATGTGATGAACGCGCCGGAATTTCCAATCCTAGGATAATCAAATTGCCTCTAACAGAAAATCGTTCCGCTGGCATTCTGTGGATGCTGGCAACCATGGTGGGCTTCATCGCGCTCGATGCGATGATGAAATATAGTTTGCAAACTTATTCGCTCGTAGAGGTAACTTGGGCACGATTTTTCTTTGCGTCAATTTTTGCAGCAATTGTCTGCGGGCGCAATTTGCCGCAACTGGCCATTAGCACCATGCCTCGCGTGCAAATGCTTCGCTCTGTCTTGCTCATGGCAACCACCGGGCTTTTTAATGCTGGCATCCGCAGTGTGCCATTGGCCACCGCCACCACCATCATGTTTATGAGCCCGATTCTAGTCACACTGCTCTCAATTTTCATATTGCGCGAGCATGTGGGCATCCGGCGCTGGGCGGGTATTATCTTTGGCTTCATTGGAGCTTTAATTGTTATCCGCGTGTGGGATTCTGGTGCCATTGGCCTCAATCAAGGTGTGTTTTTTCTGCTGGCCGCAGCCCTCAGCAATGCAAGTTATCAAATTTCCACGCGCAGCCTGCGCCACGATTCGCCATACACATCTTTGCTGTTCACAGCCGCTGCTGGCACAATTGTAAGCAGCATTTTATTGCCATGGCATTGGACAACACCAGACACTTTTGGCTGGCTGTTGCTGGTGGGCAGCGGCCTGGTGGGCTGCCTCAGCCATCTCTGTTTGATCAAGGCCCTCCAAGCAGCGCCCGCTTCCGTGGTAGCTCCGTTTTCCTATAGTTCCTTGATTTGGGCCACCAGCATGGGCTTCATAATTTGGGGCGATGTTCCACAAGCCTCAACTTTAGTGGGTGCCGCACTCATCATCGGATCTGGGCTTTATATTTTCCTGCGCGAGAAATCCAAAGCCAAGGCAGCTTAGGAATTATCTTCATAGCGATAGCGAAATGTGCAGCAACTCGCCCCTTCCATAATCGTCTGCGCGCGGTCTAACTTTATCTTGGGGTCATAACCTTCACAAAACGTGCCATCACGATTGCACGAGAGCAAATGGCCAATCTTGCCAAGGCCCATGTCTTTGTAGGTCTCGGCATATTTGCAACGCGTGATGTTGAAATTGAAGGTGGTGTCATTGGCTTCCAGCACCTCCATCTCCAGCGCTCCATCAGCCGTCCACAATTCATAAAGCTTGATAAAATCCGCCATGGAGGTAACCCCACCCTGCGCTTTGGCAGCAAAGGATTTTCCTTCAGCAATTGCAGCCTTGCGAATAGCCGCATCCAAAATTTCCGCAGCCTTAACCTCCCCCAGCTGCACCACCATCTCAGCAAAGATGGGGCCAATGACTTGGGCTTGAAGAGTGCGCTTGGTGAGGGTGGGAAGTTCGGACATGTTTGATGCTACAAAACTAATGGAGAAGTATGGGCAATGCAATACTTGCTCGAATTACCAATAAATGGTATTTTAGAATTAGGAGTAAACCATGTCAAAGAACACATCAGTCGTCCTCGGCAAAGAACACGACAAATTCATAAAGACGCAAATCAAGAATGGGCGTTTCGCATCCGTCAGCGAAGCGATGCGCGCTGGCTTGCGATTGTTGGAAGAGCAAGAACTAAAAGTTCAAGCCTTGCGCGCAGCCATCATTAAAGGCGAACAAAGCGGCCCGGCAACTGATTTTGACATGAATGAATATCTCGCAAGCAAACGCCGCGTGGCGTGATGAAGCATTTGCGACTTACCCCACTGGCCCGAGCTGACCTTGATGATATTTGGGAATATTCAGTAAAGCAGTGGAACGTCGATCAAGCAGAAACTTATTTGCTCGCATTGAACTCCACCATGCAACTCTTGACCGAGCAGCCCGAGCTTGGCCGTAGGATTGACGACATTCGCGAAGGTTATCTGAAGTTTCTGGCAGGTTCACATCTTCTGATTTATCGCGTGAAAACAGATTATATCGAGATCGTGAGAATCTTGCACAAGAGCAATGATGTCGAGCGGCATTTGTGAGGTGTTCAGGTTGTAGCTAAACGCACTGGCACCGATACACCGAGTTTTTCAATCATCAGTTTAAACTCAAATTTGCGCTAATTTCTTCGCAACAAATCTATGAGTGGTTTACAGCCAAGCCAAGCTTGCACAATTAAGTCGATTGCCTTTTCTGATTTAAGGTCAGGGCAACTTTTGTACGGAAAAATCACTCCGATTTGAAACGAAAAATTGCCTTTTTTCTGAACAACGCATTCATAAGCAGCGTCAAGCCATATCTCTTGTTTTTTAATAGGCCCACTTCCAACAACGGTGCGCAAATCAAACTCAATTCTCCCATCCAATATATCCGTCTTATATTGGGAACTCCCATGCCGCTGATACCCACTAAACCAAGGGACTGCATCATTTTCGTTCGAACTGAGGGGCGCGAGTTCCGACATAATATTTTCGATAACTTTCTTAAACCCAACTGAGCCTATATTTTTTATCGCGTTTCTGAATTGAGTTTGTGCTTTGTCGGGCATCGTTAACATCACCGACACACCTTCTCTTCCAATTCCTAAAGTCAAGTGTGGGAAATTATAAAAGGATTTTGTGTGGGAGGACTGCCAAAGTGATAAATAGTCCCAGACACCATTTTCCTTACCACCTGTGATCTTGCCACGTCCTGACTCGTCTGAAATCATGCCAATGATATTTTCGAGTTGTTTTCGTTTTCGTAACTCCTCACAAGCAAGGTTAAGAATGCGCTTGGCATTGTGATATTCGTATGGGTCGTCGTGTGAAAATGGAAATCCGCTAAACATTGTCAAAGTGCCTTCCTTCAAACTTCCAGACTCTACCAATTTAATTTCTGCGATTTCAAGATATTCGGAGGCATTTCTTGCCCAGAAGCTACTTTCGCGATTACGACAAAGCCAAGAGTAGATTTGGCGCCATTCAAGCAAAGTTATGTCTGGCGGTCTCCTATCCAATTTGTTGGCGACTATAGCTAGAGCTATTATATCCTTGAACCCTAACCGTTCAGCTTTACGACGATGACTTGATATTTGGTTTGCGTACAGTTTAGCAGTAACTTTGGTCTCGATAACGACGCACCAGTTTCCTTCATCATCATAAATCCAGCCATCAGGAATCCCTAAGCGCTCAAGCTCATTTTCAGTAATCTCAATTGAACCCGGGGATCGCTGCTCAAGTACAAGTAACTTAGAGGCTGGTGAAGGCGACTTTATACCAACCAACTCGCCCAAAAATCGATCAAGCAGTTTTCGATCTTGATGCAAAGCCGTCATCAATGCATGGGTGACGCGATTTTCTGGTTGGTCATACTGATCGAAAATATTTCGCATAGGTGATCTGTGCCATCAATTATAAGCAACAGGCCCGACTTCTCAGTCGCCGTCAATCCAAAATTAAATTTTGATTACGGCGAATGTGCATTTAATTCGTAATTCCGCTGTCCGTACATAAACACGGACACATCATAATCATCAAGGAGAACCGTCCAAAGCTGGGCCCCTGCTTTCGCAGGGGTGACGGATTGTGTGATTGAAAGATTGAGCCTCTAATTCTTAAACATAAGCCTTAATAATCCCAATGAAATCCACAGCTTTCAAGCTGGCACCACCAACAAGCGCGCCGTTTACATTGGCAATGCTCATCAATTCTTTGGCGTTGCTGGGTTTAACGCTGCCACCGTAGAGAATGCGGGATTTGGCGCCTTCTTCTCCCATCACCTTAGCAAGCTCGGCGCGGATGTGGGCGTGGGCTTCGGCGATTTCGGCTATTGTGGGCGTTAAGCCCGTGCCGATGGCCCAAACGGGTTCATAGGCGATCACGGTGTTTGCGGCGGTGCAGCCGGAAGGCACGGAACCTTTGAGTTGCTCAGTGAGCACAGCCAATGTTTTGCCGCCCTTGCGCTCATCCAAAGTTTCACCAATGCAGATAATCGCATCAAGGCCAGACTTGTGGGCCAACACAGCCTTAGCCGAAACCATAGCGTCCGTTTCCTTATGGTTGGTGCGGCGTTCGGAGTGACCCACGATCACGGCGCTAGCACCAGCCTCTTTCAACATGGCAGCAGAAACATCGCCCGTGTGTGCGCCGCTTGCAGCCATATGACAATCTTGGCCGCCGGTCTTAATCTTGCTGCCGCGCGTAACAGATTTAACTTGGCCAATTAAAGTGGCTGGTGGGCAGATCATCACTTCACATTTGGCTTTGGCGCTGCGCAACATACTGGCAAGCAAGCGTGGCTCTTTCAACATGGCGGCGCTGCCATTCATTTTCCAGTTGCCAGCCACCAGTGGTTTAATTGCGATTGCAGCCATAATATCCTCTTGAATCTGTTGCTTTCTGGCTACATAGCAAACACATGCCGCACTTGCGAGAAGAAACGCAGGTACCTATGATGAATCTAATAACGATTTGCCCTGCCTGCCTGAAAGGAACTATGAATGGAATTCTTGCGTGTTGCCGCCAAAACTTGGGTTGCCAAGGTGCTGATGGGGCTTTTGGTTCTAAGCTTCGGCGTTTGGGGCATCAAAGATGTGTCCACGTCTTTCTTAGGTGAATTCATGTCATGGTCAGGCTGGGGCCCGAAAGACTTGGTGCATGCAGCCGGGCAAACTATTCGCCAACCCGAATATAATGTGGCCTTGCAGCAAATGCTCAAAAACCTTTCGGAGCAATCTGGTCAAAATTTAACGATTGATGACGCAAAACGCTTGGGCATTGATAAGTCAGTTTTGGAAAATATGATAAACAAAACTGTCGTTCAAGCGCAAGCGGCCAAGCTGGCGCTCGCAGTTTCAGATAGTGCAATTGTTCAAACTATTGCCGATAAAAAAGTGTTCCAAGATGCTCAAGGCAAATTTGATCCAGCACTGTTCCGCAGTCTTTTGGCGCAAAATGCTATCTCTGAATCTGAATATATTTCAAATGAGAAAGCAACATATCTTCGCAGTTTGGTAACCGGCCCAGCAGATTCAAAAATTAATTTGCCAAAGACTTTAGGCCTCGCTTTGGCACAATATAGAGGTGAATCGCGTGACGCTAAATATTTTGCAATCACGGTAACTGAAACCGATCTTCCCGTCACGACCGATGAAGAACTTAAAAAACAATATGAATTGACACCTTCAGCATACACTGCACCTGAGTATCGTTCATTAGCTGTGATGTCAGTTGATCCGGCCACAATTTCTGCGCGGATGCAAGTTTCGCAAGAAGAACTTGCGGCAGGCTATGAGCAATTTAAGCAAGATTATTTTGTGCCGGAAAATCGCACCATCTTGCAACTCACATTTCCAAATCTTGATGCAGCAACTAAAGCCAAAGCGCGCCTTACCGCTGGCGAAGACTTTATAAAAATTGCTGGCGAACTGAAAGCAACCGAAGCAGACATCACCTTGAAGGATCGTCAGAAAGGTGATTTCCTCGATTCCAAAATCGCCGATGCGGCATTTGCTTTGCAACTCAATTCTATAAGTGATCCGGTGGTTGGCAGCTTGGCAACGGTAATTCTCAAGGCCACAGCAATTGCCCCCGAAAAGCAATCAACTTTAGAAGAAGTGAAAGATCAACTGACAGCACGCCTTAAACTCGAAAAAGCCAGAGAAGAAATTACCGCAATTTATAGTTCGGTTGAAGATGCGCGTGCCGCACAAACTCCATTCGAACAAATTGCTGAACGAGCCGGAATTCCACTTGCTCTCATCCCTGTTGTAAGTGCTGTGGGCCAAGACAAAGCAGGCAAGGATGTGACTTTGGTTGCAAAAGACGAAGTGTTGAAAGCTGCCTTCTTAAGTGACGTTGGCAACTCCGAAGATGCTTTGCCTATTGGCGATAATTATGTGTGGTATGAAGTGCGCGAAATAATTCCGCCTGGGTTGAAACCCATGGCCGCTGTGAAAGCAGAAGTGACCAAAGATGTGGTGGCAGCTAAATTGCGCGATCTCGCAACAAGCAAAGCCAAGGCCCTTTTGAGTGAGGCCAAAGCCGGCGCAACACTTGATGCACTCGCAACAAAATCATTCACCGAAGTTAAAACTGCAGCTGGCTTGAAGCGCAACGAAACCTCGGAAGATTTTGATGGTGCAGCAGTCATTTCGCTGTTTGACCAACCCGACCAAGGTTTTGCGTGGTCGCTTGAAGGCGATGGTAAAACAGCGCGCATCATGCAAGTCGCCAAAGTCACACTGCCTGCCCTCATGGCCACCTCCCCTGAGATCTCCAAACTGCAGGACGAAGCTGGAACAGGCTTAGCAAATGACATTGGTGCAAGCTTTGTTGCAGCCCTACGCAAAAATGCCAATGTGACAATCAATGAAGAGTTATGGAAGCAAAACTCCGGCTCCAACTTTGATGAACCTTGAGCCACATTTAATCCAATGATCGTTTCCCCTACATATGAAGAGTTTGCGCTGGCCTATGATAAGGGCCAAGCGCAAGTTGTTGCCACACGGTTGGTGGCTGATTTGGAAACACCAGTTTCCGCCATGCTCAAACTCTCGCGCAATGCCCGTTACTCATTCCTGTTAGAGTCAGTTGAAGGCGGCGCGGTGCGTGGGCGCTATTCCATCATTGGCATGAACCCAGATATAATTTGGAAAGTTCAGGGCAATGCGGCCAGCCTCAACCGCCAAGCGCTACGCGATAGTGATGGGCCTTTCGAACCATCATCCGAGGTTCCACTATCCAGTTTGCGTTCTTTGCTCAAAGAAAGCCGCATAGCTCTTCCTGAAGATGCACCCCCCATGGCCGCAGGTGTGTTTGGCTATTTAGGCTATGACATGGTGCGGCTGATGGAAGATTTGCCCGAACCAAACCCCGACACCATGGGCTTGCCCGATGGCATGATGATCCGCCCTACGGTGATGGCGATTTTTGACTCGGTGCGCGACGAAGTCACCGTCACCGCTCCTGTCTATCCTGACAAATCTGTGTCCGCCCGTGCAGCTTATGCCAGAGCGGGTGAGCGTATTTCCGAAGTGGTCGATAGCCTCGACCGTCCGATTGATATGACCATGCGTGAGGCTGACACGCCAGCAATCACGGCGCCAGTTTCCAATACCGATGCAACCGAATATCGGGCCATGGTTTTAAAGGCCAAAGATTACATTGCAGCCGGTGATATTTTCCAAGCTGTTCTCTCGCAGCGCTTTGAAACTGATTTCGCATTGCCGCCCTTTTCACTCTACCGTGCCCTCCGCCGGGTAAACCCGTCACCATTTCTCTATTATTTGAATTTTGATCGCTTCGCAGTCGTCGGTTCCAGCCCTGAAATTTTAGTGCGCGTGCGCGATGGCAAAGTGTCCATCCGCCCGATTGCTGGCACCCGCCGTCGGGGAGCCACGCCAACTGAAGATCGCGCACTCGCCGAAGAACTTTTGGCCGATCCGAAAGAGCGTGCTGAACATTTGATGCTGCTCGACTTAGGGCGCAATGATGTGGGCCGTGTGGCCGAAATTGGTTCAATCAAAGTCACTGATAAATTCATATTAGAATACTACAGCCAAGTGATGCACATTGTTTCAAACGTTGAAGGCAAGCTCGACAAGAAGCACGACATGATTGATGCACTTGTTGCAGGCTTCCCGGCTGGCACGGTTTCTGGTGCACCAAAAGTGCGGGCTATGGAAATTATCGACGAGTTGGAAAAAAACAAACGCGGCATCTATGGTGGCTGTGTGGGTTATTTTGGTGCAGATGGCGAGATGGACACTTGTATCGTGCTGCGCACGGCAATCGTAAAAGATGGCAAAATGTATGTGCAGGCTGGCGCTGGCGTGGTGGCCGATAGCAACCCGCAAAGCGAACATGAGGAATGCATCAACAAAGCCAAAGCCTTGTTCCGCGCCGCTGAAGAAGCTGTTCGCTTTGCTGGCCGCGCTGGGAGAGCCCAATGATTATTCTTATTGATAATTATGATAGCTTCACTTGGAACCTCTACCATTTCCTCGGCGATCTTGGTTGTGAGACTGTGGTTCACCGCAATGACAAAATCAGTGTTGGCCAGATAATGTCGGCGCGGCCTTCAGCGATTGTAATTTCCCCAGGCCCCGGCACACCTTCACAAGCTGGCATCATTATTGATTTGGTAAAAGAGGCCGCCGGAAAAATTCCACTGTTTGGTGTGTGCCTCGGTCAACAAGCCATGGGCGAGGCTTTTGGTGGCCATGTTGTGAGAGCACCTTCGCAAATGCATGGCAAAACCTCTGCCGTGCAGCACGAAGGCAAAGGTATTTTCAAAAACATCCCCAATGGCTTCAATGCCACGCGCTATCATTCACTTGTGGTTGATCGCGCCACACTGCCTGATTGCTTGGAAGTGACCGCCGAAACTGATGGTGTCATCATGGGCCTACAACACAAAACGCTTAATGTTCACGGTGTGCAATTTCATCCCGAAAGCATCGCCTCCGAACATGGCCATGCTATTTTGAAAAACTTTCTGGATATGGCCGGAGCAAAATAATGCCAGATATGAAACCCCTCATCGCCAAGGCCGCTAACGGCACACCCCTCACCCGCGCCGAAGCCCGTGAGGCCTTCAACATTATGATGTCTGGCGATGCGACACCGTCGCAAATAGCAGGCTTCCTGATGGCGCTGCGCGTGCGTGGTGAGACTATTGATGAAATCACTGGTGCCGTTGAAATCATGCGTGAGAAAATGCTGCGCGTTGCGGCCCCAGCTGATGCCATTGATATTGTGGGCACGGGTGGCGATGCGTCTGGCTCCTATAACATTTCTACTTGTGCTGCCATCATCGCCGCTGGTGCTGGCCTTAAAGTAGCCAAGCACGGTAACCGTGCGCTCTCTTCCAAATCTGGTGCCGCCGATGTGCTGATGGCACTGGGTGTGAAGCTCGATATTTCGCCTGAGAAAGTTTCAGAGTGCATACGCGAAGCTAGTGTGGGATTTATGTTTGCGCCTGCTCATCATTCCTCAATGAAATTTGTTGGCCCAACCCGCGTGGAACTGGGCACTCGCACGATTTACAATTTGCTTGGGCCACTTTCAAACCCTGCCGGAGCCAAGCGTCAAGTGACTGGCGTTTTCTCAAAAGCGTGGGTAGAACCCCTCGCCCATGTTCTGAAAAACCTTGGCACCGAAGCCTGTTGGATTTGCTATGGTGAAGGCGGCATGGATGAAATTGTGCCAACCGGAACCACTTGGATTTCTGAACTCAAAAACGGCGAAATTCGAAATTTTGAAGTGACGCCAGAAGCCGCTGGAATTGAGCGCTCAAATGCTGAAGATTTGAAAGGTGGCGATGCTGCCCACA
>JAYUPT010000304.1:0-5822 GCA_043759965.1 Aestuariivirga sp.
AATCACTCATCACAATATGGCCAGATTGTTCACCACCCACATTAAATCCGTGCTCACGCATATGCTCAACCACATAACGGTCGCCCACTTTTGTGCGCGCCAAGGTGAGACCCTTGGATTCCATAAAGCGCTCAAGCCCAAGGTTAGACATGATGGTGGCCACCAAACCGCCACCTTTAAGCTGGCCCCGCGCTGCCCAAGATGAAGCAACCAGTGCCATAATTTGATCACCATCAATCACCCGGCCATTCTCGTCGCAAATGATCACCCGGTCAGCATCACCGTCTAGCGCAATGCCAATATCGGCTCGCGTTTCACGCACGCGGCTACACATGGTTTCAGGATGGGTGGAGCCACACTTATCATTGATGTTTAGACCATTGGGTTCAACCCCAATTGGAATAATTTCAGCACCCAGTTCCCAAAGCACAGGCGGTGCCGCACGATATGATGCCCCATTGGCCGCATCAATCACGATGCGCAACCCATCTAACCCACCTTCGCCAACATAAGTGCGCTTGGCAAATTCGATATAGCGTGCAGAAGCATCTTCAATGCGCTTGGCACGGCCAATATGGTCAGAGCTTGCAAGCGTGATCTGCGAAGGATTATCCACCAACGCTTCAATTTTTAACTCTTGATCATCGGAAAGTTTATAACCATCAGGCCCAAAAAATTTAATGCCATTGTCATAGTAAGGGTTATGCGAGGCCGAAATCATCACACCCAAATCAGCCCGCATAGAGCGCGTGAGCATAGCAACTGCGGGTGTGGGCGCAGGCCCAAACAAAAACACATCCATACCAGCAGAAAGAAGCCCTGCTGTTAACGCTTGCTCAATCATATAACCAGAAAGGCGCGTGTCCTTGCCGATGACCACGCGGTGACGGTGCCCACCACGCCGATGAAGCTGCCCGGCCGCCATACCAATCTTCATCACAATATCAGGCGTCATAGCACCCGTATTTGCGCGGCCGCGAACCCCATCAGTGCCAAAATACTTGCGAGTCATGTTCTATCTACCCCTAAATCCCGCCATGCAGTCTAGCACCAAATCTTAAACACCGGTTGAATCAGGGTCCAGCGCCCCATTGAAAACTGCCAACGCATCAACAGTTTCCTTAACATCATGAACGCGCAGTATATGAGCCCCCATCATCGCCGCTTGCAATGCCCCACCCACTGATCCGCTCACGCGTTTTGCAGCCACTTTTTCACCCGTAAGAACCCCCACCATATTTTTGCGCGAAAGCCCAACCAGCAAGCCAACACCAAGCCCATGAAACAAAGTAAGTTGCCGCAAGAGATCAAGATTGTGTTGAAGGGTTTTGCCAAAGCCAATGCCAGGGTCCACACAAATGTGCGATTTTGGAATGCCCACTTCTAACGCCTTCTCAATGCGCGCCGCCAGCCAATCATAAACGTCCAAGGCCACATCATCATATTTAGGCGCAAGCTGCATGGTGCGCGGTTCGCCTTGCGCATGCATCAAGATCACGGGCAGTTGCTGTTTGGAAACCAATTCAAAACTTGCCGCATCAAACCCCAATGCCGAAACATCATTAATAATTTTTGCCCCAGCCTGTGCAGCATCGCGCATCAATTCCGATTTGCGCGTATCAATAGAAACTACATGATTTTTGCTCAACGCCGCAATCACCGGAACAACCCGCTGGCGTTCTTCTTCTAGCATCACTTCGTGAGAACCTGGCCTTGTGGATTCTCCACCCACATCAAGAATATCAGCCCCCTGCTCGGCCAATTGCAATCCATGGGCAGTGGCCGTTTGTTCTTCATCATATTCGCCGCCATCTGAAAAACTATCCGGCGTCACATTCACAATGCCCATCACCAAAGCACGGTTGAGCTCCAGTCCAGCAAACAATCCGCGTGGGCGTGTAATTTCAGCTACAAGGGGATGATTTTTAATATCCACGAATGATATAATTTGGCGCTGCACGGTTTTGCCATCACGCCTAATTTCTTCAACCTGCGTAAATGCAATATGCCCCATCCCACCCAAGGCGCCCGCCGAGCCAGAAGCAATTTGCGCCCGCGCGTCAGGTCCGAAAACGAGAGAGAGTGGGCGGAGATAAGTTTGAGGCATATTGTTTCTCTAAAAAAAAGTGGCCACTCGGACCACTTTTTCATTTACCCTTGCGTCTGCGGCTCAAGCCCACCAGCGCGTTTTCCAGCACGCGGCACACTTGGTGTGCTTGATGCTGTTGGCCGCACCTTCGGCTTATCATCACGGTTCAAAGTCTTGCCATCGAGAATGAGCTTCACCTCATCACCAGACAATGTTTCATACTGCACCAATGCTTTCGCTACATCATGCAGCCCTTTGCGATATTTAGCCAAAATCTTTTTGGCTTTCGCTTCGCCCGCTTGAATAAGCTTGCGGGTTTCTTCATCGATCAAGCGCGCGGTTTCTTCTGAGATATTTTTGCTTTGCGTGACACTATGGCCAAGGAACACTTCCTGCTCATTGGCACCATAACGAACCCGGCCAAGCTTTTCACTCATACCCCATTCCATCACCATGGCGCGGGCAAGTGATGTGGCCATTTGAATGTCGCCAACAGCACCGTTGGTTACGTTCTTATCACCACCATGAATAAGTTCAGCTTCGCGGCCACCGAACAAAACGGCAAGGCGTGATTCACACCACTCCACTGTGTAGCTGTGACGATCACCAACTGGCAGATTCATCGTAAGACCAAGAGCGCGTCCACGCGGAACCACTGTCACCTTATGCAAAGGATCATAAGGAACTATCGTGCCAACAATAGCGTGGCCAGCTTCATGATAAGCAGTGTTGAGCAACTCTTCTGGGTTCATCACCAATGAGCGGCGCTCGGCACCCATCATCACTTTATCTTTTGCGTCTTCAAATTCACCTTGCGTCACCATGCGCTTGTTACGGCGCGCAGCGAGCAATGCAGCTTCATTCACCAAGTTAGCAAGATCAGCACCAGAGAATCCAGGTGTGCCCCGCGCAATAACTTTGGCATCAATATCTGGCGCCAGCGGCACATTCTTCATGTGAACCAGAAGAATTTGTTCGCGGCCCTTCACATCCGGGTTGCCAACAGTGATCTGCCGATCAAAACGGCCTGGACGCAGCAAGGCAGGATCAAGCACATCGGGACGGTTTGTGGCCGCAACAATGATCACACCTTCATTGGCTTCAAAGCCATCCATTTCGACAAGCAGCTGGTTGAGCGTTTGTTCGCGTTCATCATTGCCACCGCCAAGACCCGCCCCACGGTGGCGACCTACAGCGTCAATTTCGTCGATGAAGATAATGCAAGGCGCATTCTTCTTGGCTTGTTCAAACATATCGCGCACGCGGCTTGCACCAACGCCCACAAACATTTCCACAAAGTCTGAACCAGAAATCGTGAAGAAGGGAACACCAGCTTCACCAGCAATAGCACGCGCCAGCAAGGTCTTGCCCGTACCTGGAGGGCCAACCAGCAAAGCGCCGCGCGGAATTTTGCCGCCTAAACGTTGGAACTTTTGCGGGTCTTTCAAAAACTCAACAATTTCCTGCAAGTCATCTTTGGCTTCATCAACGCCAGCCACATCGTCAAAGGTTACACGGCCTTGCTTTTCAGTGAGCAGTTTGGCTTTCGATTTGCCAAAGCCCATGGCTTTGCCCGAACCAGATTGCATTTGGCGCATGAAGAAGAACCAAACACCACCCAGCAAAATCATCGGCAACCACCAGATGAGGAAATTGCTCAACAGCGATTCACCTTGAGGGGCTTTAAAAGTCAGATCAACATTTTTGGCACGCAGCAACTGCAAATCAGCTTCGCTCAACTGATAAGTTGGGCCTGTAGTTACAATCGACTTACCATCATTCTGCTCGGCAACAATTGCGCCACTCGTTGAATAGGCCACAGCCTTCACAGTGCCATCAGAAACTTTTTTGATGAACTCAGAATAAGTTACTTCTGTTGTGCCACTGCGTAAGGTTTGGCTTTGAAACAAGCTAAAGAGTGCAACCAATAAAAGTGCGATGACAATCCAAATACCGAAATTGCGAAACTGGTTCAATTTTCCCTCGATTCTGTTGCAAAACCAAAAGGGCTCGCAAACATCTAATCATTGCCACTCTACATAAGCCCTGTACTCTACAATTCCAAGGCTAACTCAATCATTAATGCCGCAAAAACTTAATCTCTACAGCTTGGCCGATGCCAAGATGCGGAATTGACCAAATCTGGCCATTTTGCACAATGGCAGGCAGTCCGGCCTGCACAAAAGCTGGAATATCCTCGCGCCGCGCCGCTAGCTTAACGTCTCGCAGAGGCACAATTGAGGCCCCAACTGGTCCGTCAACCACAAACCGCCCATCCCAGATTGTCGTTCCGCTTGCGCTAATAACCTCCGGAACCTTAGAAATCCGGCCCGATTCGCGAGCCACGGTTAAAACATCGTTGCGTTTGGCAAACATCGCTCCACCCAAAGTGCGGCGGCCGATTTTTTCTTCCCGCAACCAACTTTGCAAACTCAGCCGCTCGGCCCGTTCCACTTTACGGTTGGGATAACCAGAAAGATCAATCATCCGTAAAGTCACCAGATCAAAATCAGAAAGATCAAGTTTTGCGAGGGCAGCACGCTGGAGAGTCAAAAATCCAGTCTCATGAATGTGGATGTGCTTGTCGCACCAATCCTTATTGGCCAGAGTTGTCCGCTCCATATATTCATGCGCCACAGCAGCCTGCGCATCAAGACCGTTAAGTTTGCCAGCAAGATAGTTACGAACCCGCACGCGTTCAAAGCGAGGGTCAACATTGGAAGGATCATCTATCCAAACTTGTTCAAGACTCTTCAGATATTTTTGCAGAACAACGCGCCGCATTTTCAGCAAGGGTCGCATGATCAGCACACCTTTCCATTGAAGTTCTGGCCAAATGCCTGCAAGGCTTGCAGCACTGTTAGTGCGTTGCATCCGCATCGCCACAGTCTCGGCCTGATCATCAGCCGTGTGGGCGGTGAGCAGAATCGAAATGCCGCGCGCGGCACACCAACCTGCCATTAGATCATATCGGGCAACCCGCGCTTTGGCTTGAATGGCGCTCTTCACACCATCATGCTGCCACTGCAAAATCTGGTGCGAAATTCCAAGCTCTGCGCACCACTGCGCCACCTGCTTGGCTTCATCGGCAGCAGCCTCGCGCAAGCCATGATCAACAGTGAGCACAATAATTTCTGGCGGCTGCACCAGTGTTGCCGCCCATTCATGCACCATGCGCAACATGGCAAGCGAATCTGAACCACCAGAAACCGCAAGCGCCACGCGGGCCAAACCACCTAACTTTGAAAAAATCTGATCGAGCTTAAATCGCTCAGCAACCAGCACGCTTATATTCCGCTTGCGCGCGTTTATTGGCTTCAACTGATTTTGGGAATTCACTGCCCACGGAACCCAAAGCCGCACAGCCCTGTTCCTTTTGGCCAAGCTTATTGAGTGAAAGACCGAGCTTCAACAAACTATCTGCAGCCCTGCGGCTCTTTGGAAATTGCTTATAGCCGGTCAGATAATTCTGCGCGGCATCACTATATTCTTGCTGCGCGTAATAGGTCTCGCCCAGCTTATATTGCGCGCTGCCTGCCAAATTGTGATCAGGATATTTCGAGAGAAATTCTTTAAAGCCAGTTTGCGCATCTGCATATTGCAACTGCAACAATGCTTTTTCCGACTTCATAAACAAATCATCCGGTGTTTCTTGCAACGAAACAGCTTCAATGCCGGTGCCTTGCTCTTCCACAATCGGTGCCATAGCAAGGTCTTCGCCACCTTGTGGCAC
>JAYUPT010000305.1:0-5814 GCA_043759965.1 Aestuariivirga sp.
TGCGCCTTAAGGCATAATAGCCAGCATAAATTGAAAAGGCATATCCAGCAAACAAAACCGTAAGATTGAGCCCAGCAAGAACAGCCATTGGCAGTGACACAGCTTGTAAAGCTAGTGTGCCAGAAACTATCAGATACACCGCATGGCTGAGCAGGAATGGGTGGACCAGCGCTGATACAATTAAACCAAACGTCATGGCCTGCAGTGCCCAAAACCCACCAAGGCCAATTTCTTGGCCGAGTAAAATCGGGCGGCGCATATGCACAAGCCAAGTTTGTAAAAATCCTTTGAGCCAGCGCGCCCGCTGTTGCAACCAGTTGCCAAACACGGGGCTGGCCTCTTCATAAGTAATACTATTGAGTTCTGCCGTCGTGTAGCCTGCCCGCGCCAACCGAATTCCCAAATCTGCATCTTCCGTTACATTGAACGGATCCCAAGCGCCAAGCTCGCGCAAAACTGAAACTCTAAAATGATTAGACGTACCGCCTAAAAGTATCGGCAGGCGCTGGGCGGCAAGGGCAGGCAAAATGAGTTTAAAGAGCGAAGCATATTCCACTGTGAACTGCCGCGTTAGCCAATTTTCATTGGGATTGTAGAAAGCCAATTCGGCCTGCAAGCACACAAGTTCTGGTGCCGCAGCAGAAAAATGTGCGGCGGCTTTACGAAGCTGCATGGGTTCGGGAATATCTTCAGCATCATAGATGGCAAGCAACTGGCCGCGTGCAAATTGCAAAGCATAATTAAGGGCGCGCGGTTTTGTTTGTGGCTTGCCCGCAGGAACGACAATTACATCGAAATACTCTGGCAGTTGCATGCTGGCCACCGCTCGCTGCATTGGCGTGTCGGTCTCTTCAAGTATCAATTTGATGTCAAGTTTAGATTTTGGATAATTGCGGCATTATGTATCAAGCGCACCAATAGCTTGCAGGATTCTACAGTTGTGCCAAGGTCGCGTATTCAAGCGAAAACGGGGACCAGTTAGATGCCGTCACCTTCAGAGGAACCCGCGATGAGTAGGCGGGAATTTTCAGTCTCATATCACGGCAAAGATCGCAAAGATGACCACTCAATAGATGTTCAAATTCTTGCTCCTGCTTTGCTTGCCTTTGGGAAGCTTCTCAGGGAAGCAAACACTGAGATTAACAATAAGAAATCAACAACAAAAGTAATGGTTGTTTCTGATTTTGAACACAAATGTTTCAATATAAACTTTGAACTTCTCGTTAGTTTGTATGAGCAAGCCAAGTCTTTAGTGAGCACAGAACAGGCAAAAAACGCAAAAGATGTTCTTGAATGGGTGGGCTTGGTTACAGCTCCGCCAAGTACTGCTTTACTATCTTACCTTGGCTATTTAAGATGGAAGAATGGGCGAAAAACAGAGGTTAAATCAATCTCTGACAAAGATGTGAATGGGACTGTTCATGTTACTATCCCGGGCGAACAAAGCACAGTCCATGTACACAATCATATTTACGCATTATCACAAAATCCCGCCGCCCTCCGTGCCACAAGGGACGCACTTTCCCCTCTTGGCCAAGAGGGTTTTGACAGGGTTGATATAGCGGACGGTGTAGCCGCTCCGATAAGCATTGATATGCAAGAGGCAGACGAAATCATTGCGTCATGCACACAAGGAATTGATGATTCAAAAATTATTGAGCCAGACGTTCAAACAACAACAGCGTGGCTCAGCGTCTATTCACCAGTTTACGATATTAAAGCAGGAAAATGGCGATTCTTACTCGGAACTGACGTTATTTATGCTGACATATCATCAACTCGCATAGCGCAAGAGGCCATATCAAGAGGCGGTGCGATGATACAAGATGCTTACCAAGTGAAGCTGGAAATAAACATCCCAGTTGATCCAAAAGGCAATCACAAAGAGCCGGAATACAAGGTCATTGAAGTCATAAGGTTTATCCCAGCCGTTCCAAATCCAGTTCAACAAGAACTTCTCTAAACCAACCGAACCTCATTCACCCCAATAGCCACCATACACTGAAACAAAAACGCAGCAGTGAACCCGCCACGGCTGATTTTGTTATTCAAATTCCGTTCAGTATCGTGAACCCCTAGTCTAGCCAGCTTTTCAGCTAATTGAGCATAAGTCACGCCCTTGCGTTTCAATTCACTTTTTAAAATATTCTTAGCCAGTTCCTCAAATTCGAGATTTACGGGGTTTAGTTTGCGCGTTGTTTCAGTCATAAATGGGCCTCATTAAAAATCATCATATACGATGATATAAACCCTTGCATTTAGTTATTCAAGTATCTATATACAGTGTATAATATCACTGGATACGATGACAATGCAACACTTCCTTCTCTCAGCCGCTTCAAAAACCCTTTCCCTCAAGTCCATTTACAAGGGTGGGGAAGACGCTGCTTACGCAACATTCTGCAAGCTGCGCTGGCCTTTGAATGACGGCAAGCCAGTTTGCCCACGTTGCGGTTGCCTTGACGCTTACAGCATTCCTACCCGCCGTAAATTCAAGTGTGCTGGCTGCTATCATCAATTCTCAGTTACATCGGGAACCATTTTTGCAAGTCGCAAACTTGGCTTTGTCGATATGCTTGCGGCTATCTGCATTGTGGCAAATGCCGCCAAGGGCGTTTCATCTTTGCAGCTTTCGCGTGATATGGGCGTTCAATATAAAACCGCGTTTGTGTTTGCTCACAAGCTTCGTGAGGCCATGGCTTTTGAAACCCGTGACCATACGCTTGACGGTGAAGTGGAAGTAGATGGTGCTTATTTTGGTGGTCATATCCGCCCTGCAAATCGTGCTGAGAACCGTGTAGATCGCCGCCTTGCTATTCATCAAACTGGCAAGCGCCGCGTGGTTATAACTGCCCGCCAACGCAAGGGCCGCACTCTAACAGCCGTAGTTCGCAGTGAGGCCGATGGTGTGGCCTTCATTCAAGCCGTGACTGCCAAGGGTGCAAGCGTTCATGCCGATGAAGCTACCCATTGGGACGTGCTGCATGATTTCTTCCCTGTAAGCCGCATCAATCACAGTGAGGCATATTGCGCGGGTGGTGCTTGCACAAACCAAGCTGAATCATTTTTCTCTCGCTTGCGCCGCATGGTGCAAGGCCAGCACCATTTCGTATCACCACGCCACTTGCATCAATATGCAGCCCATGCCGCTTGGCTGGAAGATCACCGCCATCAAGATAACGGCACAATCTGCAAATCAGCCCTTGGCCTTGCCATGGCGCACCCTGTTAGCCGCAACTGGAAGGGCTATTGGCAGCGGAACGCATAAAGAACTCTTTATGTAGAAATAGCTAAAACAAAACGAAACCGCTCGAACAAAACTCACACAGATTGAATTTAACCAGTGGTTAATGGACTCGACTCCTGCGTTCAAAGCTATATGTTTGCAAATGGGTGATTCTCACCCAAAGGAAAACCCGAGAAGCGTTTGAGCGCGACTCGGGCCTTGGCCTTTAACGTAAACCAGCCGTCGTGGGCTGGAGATAATATTTGTGCACGGGACTTTATTGTTACCGTTCTCAGATAAAGTCAAGAGTCCCGACGGCTATTTTTAGGAAAATAGCTATGACAAGTAGAAGAAAGCCGAGCCGTAGGCTCACTTTTAACGACGCAATAAAAGTGTGGGAACTTTTCCGTATTGGAGAGTTTCAACATAGAATAGCCGCCTATTTGGACGTTAACCCCGGTCGGATTAGCGAAATAATAAAAGGCAAAAGGCACATTGGTAGCAGGGATGCTTTCCCGCCAATGATTTAACGAAACCGTGGTGGATGGTTCACGCTATCCGCCACACTACTGCTTAAACGTGAACCCGCAATTCTTTTGGACCGATGCTTGCTGAATGGCTTGCATTTGGCCTTTCAGGTTCGCAAGATTGCTAGCCGTTGCGCCATCACCTTTATTGAATAGCAAGACGGGCCAAAATAGAATGAGGCCAACTGTAGTTTTTGCAACGTCATCTTTATGCGCTTTGTCTTGCCGCCCACTCGCGAGTGTGGCTTGCTGCGAAACGTTTTGGGCTTCAACACCCAACTGCTCACAAGTATAATTCTGATACATGACTGGCGAAACGAAATTTGGCTCAATCTCAAGGGCTTTAGATGCGCATCCCGCCAACACAACAGTCACCACTAAGCCTAAAGCCCGATAGTTTTTCATTTTCCAGCCCTGCCCTAGATGGCAACCTTGCATTAAATCAAGTTAATGTCCACACCACAGCCGTTCCCAACTTCCCCGCCCTTGCCGCTTTTCGCTCGCGTTCCCAGCGCCGCATGACTTGAATGACCTTGTAGGCAACAGCCTTGCGCAAGTGCCTATCGCCTCCGTCCAGTCCCTTTGTATCAATCACATAAGCAGCAATGCCCCTAGTTGATATGCCCTCTGTGTGGGCCTGTAATGCGGCCCTGCACATGGTAGGCAGTTCAAAGCGCGGGAATATCTTTGTCAGGTTCATGTAGGCTGTAACCCGTGCGCCTTCACCTGAGAACACCATAGTTGCAGCCAGTATTGCGGATAGATCGGCCCGCGATTGCTCTAAGTCGCGTTCAAGCTTTCCAATATGCGCTTCGATTTGTTGGCGCTTGACCGATAAAGTGTGAATGACTTGGCGTTGGTCCATTGCCAACTATGGTGCGAAACTGCTATTCAGTCTTGGTGCGCTTGATACATAATGCCGGATAATTGAGGTGTGACAAAGCCTGAACCAGTTGTGCGAGAACTTGGGTTTCGCGGAACACCGGAACCAACACGGTATATTCTGGCAAGTCTTCATCCCTAATTTTGGGATATACTGTGAAAGGGCTGGCTTGCTCTTGCAGCAAACACAAAAGCCGCAAAGCGATAACCGCAAGAAAAAACACCCCGCAGAAAAAACTTATTCCGGCATAGAAATAAAATGGATCAAACGTGAACCAAGCGTCTGTTGTCAAAAGCAATACCGCTGCTAGCCAAAGACTTTGCAGGCCCGTGACGCGCACAAATGCAGAGTATTCGGGCCGTCGTACCCGCAAATGATGGGTGGCCTTCGCCACCAACTCAGCTCCAAGTTTTCGCCTAATAATCAAGCGGAAATCATGTGGATTGATATGAGCGATAACCCGTTTGTTGTGTTCACCAGCATTGTGCCGTGCCTGCTCATCTGCTGCGCCATAAAGGGTGAGATGGGGTAAGCTTGCCACCGGAATAATTTTGTGGCGCAACACTTGTTTTTTGTCTTCTGGAGAGAGCCGGTCAAACAGGTGTTCGAGCAACTCAAACGACAATTCCGGCAAGTCTTGTGCATATTCAAGATTTTCTTCGGAATTGTCTGCTGTGGCTTTCTTGTTGCCTGCAAACTGGTATAGTCGTGCAGTCAAGACTTCGCCTCCCCGGCAGTTTTACGTCCGTTCTCCAAAAATCCACTAAATCTGCGAAACAGAAATATGACAACTATATCGAGAGTGTATTTAAAAACCATAGCTCGCGCTTTGGTTGTTTTGTGTGTTTGTGTTCCGGCATTTTCTGCCGTGCAAACCTTCCCCCACTTCCGCCATGTTGATCCTTTGGCAACTGTGCCAACGGAACGCGTGTCAGGTCCAGTAACACTTTTAACAGATGAAGATTTTGTGCCATTTAGTTATAAGGATGACAAGGGCCTAATGACTGGCATAGCGGTTGATATGGCCCTGCGGGCTTGTGCTGAAGTTAAATTGATTTGCCAGTTGAAACCCATGCCATTTGCCAATCTCTTGCCCGCACTAGCGCGCGGCGAGGGTGATGCGATAATTTCTGGTCTGCGGCCGAGTGCTGCCTTGATGGAAAAAACCATTATGACGA
>JAYUPT010000306.1:0-2354 GCA_043759965.1 Aestuariivirga sp.
GGAACCATATCGATCACCAAGGGATCGCCAGCTTCAAGATAGGATGAAGCTTGCAAAATCGCAGGCCCCGAAAGCCCGCGATGCGTGAAGAGGATATTCTCAACAAATTTCATTTTGCCTGCATATGTAGTGGCGGGCAAAGCAAGCCCTGAAAGATCAGTATAAAATTGCAAAACATCTGCTGGCGCACGAAGTGGAACCAACCCGGGCTTATGCTGCACCAAACGCAAGCCAAACTTTTTGGCCACCTCAAGGGAAAAACCCGTGGCTCCCATTTTTGGAATCGACAAACCGCCTGTGGCTAACACCAGCTGCCTTGCTTCAAAAGTGCCCATCGAAGATTCAACTGTAAAATTCTCCGATTTTCGCAAATCAGAAATTTTAACGTTCAATCTAACATCAACATTGGCCGCCGCACATTCGGCCATCAACATCGCCACAATCTGCTTGGCCGAACCATCACAAAACAATTGCCCCAAGGTTTTTTCATGCCAAGCAATTTTGTGCTTCTCAATCAGAGCCAAAAAATCAGCAGGCGTATAGCGGCTCAAGGCCGAGCGACAAAAATGCGGATTTTGTGATATGAAGTTTTTGGGCGTGGTACCAATATTGGTAAAATTGCAGCGCCCACCACCCGAAATCAAAATCTTAGACCCAACATAGTCAAGATGATCCAACACCACAACGCGAAGCCCACGCGCACCAGCCGTAATCGCAGCCATCAGGCCAGCAGCACCAGCACCAATGATGATCACATCATGGGTGCTGGAATTTTTGGGAGACATCAAACTTTATTGCGATATTTTCTAATCGCAAAGAAAACCGCAACTGCAACTAATGACAACATGGCCAAATGATCTGGTTCGCTCAACATATGGCTAATCACATGCCAGCCATTTCCAGAATGAAGGCCATTGGCAAATGCATTTCCAGCCGTACTCAATATAATTACCGAACCCAAAATCAATTTTGTCATTGCCGCGTCCTTTGCTCTTGCTCATGTGCCCCATGCACACTTGTGACTGCCCACAGATAGCATCATTAGTTCAAAACTGAATAGCGCTTTTCCGTCACAGTTTTGGATGTTTGTTCGCAAACTCTGTGGCCTGTTCATAAGCTGCACAAATTCTCATCACACGTTTATCCTCAAACATCCGCCCCACCACTTGTAAGCCCACGGGCAAGCCAGCTTTGGTAAACCCGCATGGCACTGATGCGGCTGGTTGTTGCGTGAGATTGAACGGATAAGAAAACGGCGTCCAGTTCAGCCACTTGCCATGATTATCAGGTCCATTGGGTTGCAGCTTGCCAGCTTCAAACGCAGGAATGGGCGTCATCGGTGTGAGCAAAGCGTCATAAGTTTCCATAAACACCCGCAACTGGCTGCCAAGCAGGCCACGCTGTCTGTTGGCTTCATTCAATTGTTCAACCGTGATGGAGCGTGATTGCTCCACCACATCAGCCAATGCCGGTTCCAGCAGCGCCAGCTTTTCCGGCGGCAAAGCCCCTAATGCAGCCCGCGCACCATTCCACCACAACACGCGAAACATTTCCGCAGGATCAGCAAAGCCCGGATCAATGCGAACTACTTTCGCGCCTAAATCCCGCAACGTTCTGATCGCGGTCTTCACCAGCCGGTCAACCTCAGGATCAACCGTCACATAACCCAGCGTTGGCGAATAGGCGAAGGTCATACCCTCAACACCTTTGGCCAAATTCGCGGTGTAATCAGCTTTATCATGCGGCAAGCTGGTCCAATCGCGCTGGTCTGGCCCGGTTATGGCGTTCAACATTAGTGCCGCATCGCCAACGTTCCGCGTCATGGGGCCAATATGGGCCACACTGCCAAACGGCGATAAGGGGAAAGCAGGCACCCGCCCAAAGCTGGGCTTCAAGCCGAAAGTGCCGGTGAAAGATGCGGGAATGCGAATGCTACCTCCCCCATCCGTGCCCAAAGCCAAGGGCGCATAACCTGCCGCCAACCCAGCCGATGAACCACCCGATGAGCCGCCTGGCGTCTTAGTTAAATCCCATGGATTGCGCGTGATTCCGTTTTTGAGCGAATCTGTAACGCCCTTCCAGCCAAATTCCGGCGTGTTGCACATTCCCATGAATACGGCACCCGCCGCCCTTAACCTTGCCACAGATGGAGCATCTTGGTTCCATTTCTGGGTGGGATCGACAGTTTTAGAACCTCTTAAAGTGGGCCAGCCCTTGGCCAGCAGAATATCTTTAATCAAAACTGGAACACCATCTAAGGGTCCAAATTCATCGCCCTTGCGCCAGCGATTTTCGCTTTTAACTGCTTGTTTTAAGGTGGTTTTTTCATCCACAAGGCACATTGCATTAACGGA
>JAYUPT010000307.1:0-2353 GCA_043759965.1 Aestuariivirga sp.
TCCGGCGGTGAAAAAGCGCGATTGCTGTTCATGCTGGCCACTTTCCATGCGCCGCATGTTTTGGTGATGGATGAACCCACCAACCATTTAGACATCGACAGCCGCGAAGCCTTGATTATGGCGATCAATGATTATGAAGGCGCTGTGGTTTTGATTTCACATGACCGCCACATTATTGAAACCTGTGTCGATCGTTTATGGATTGTGAACAATGGCACCGTGCAGCCTTTTGATGGCGACATGGATGAATATACGGATTTGGTTTTAGGCCGCAACAAACCGCGCAAGGCTGCAAAAGTGGAAGCAGTTGCAGCAGCAGTTGTTAGCAAGCCAAAGCTTGCTGCCCCTATCATTAAAAAGATGATCCAAGAGCTTGATATAAAAATTATGAAGACCAAGGATAAGTTGATTGTTCTTGATCAAGTTCTGGCTGATCCTATGATCTATAAAGACGAGCCGAAAAAAGCCGCTGACTATGGCAAGTTACGCACCAAGTTTGCTAAAGAGTTAGAGACGTTTGAAAATGAATGGTTGGAATTGAGTGAATAGTATTTTTTCCCAAAACTGTCATCCCGACGAAAGTCGGGATGACAGAGTAGAGGGAGTGTGGAAATGATAAACCTCACCACCTCACCCTTCGGCATCCTCGCCCTTGCGATTTTTCTTCTGGCTTATGTGTTAGTGATTTTTGAAGAGGTCATTCATCTTCGCAAATCTAAGCCAGTGCTGGTTGCGGCGGGATTGATTTGGCTGTTGATCGGCTGGGCTTATACGGCTGCTGGCCACAGCGAGGTGGCCGAACTTGCTGCCCAACATGTGATTTATGAATATGGCGAATTATTTCTCTTCCTGCTGGTTGCCATCACTTATGTAAACACACTTGAGGAACGCCGCGTGTTTGATGTGTTGCGGGCAAAGCTCACGGCACGAGGGTTTTCTTATAAGCAGTTGTTCTGGATTACGGGTGGCTTGGCATTTGCGCTCTCGCCTGTTTTAGATAATTTAACAACGGCGCTTATCATGGGTGCAGTCGTGATGGCTGTTGGCGCAGGCTCACAGAAGTTTATCGCAATTTCTTGCGTTTCCATTGTGGTTGCTGCCAATGCGGGTGGTGCATTTTCGCCTTTTGGCGACATCACAACTTTGATGGTGTGGCAAAAAGACAAAGTTAAGTTCTTTGAATTCTTTGTTTTGTTCTTGCCATCGATTGTGAACTGGTTGGTGCCAGCACTGCTTATGCATTTTGCAATTCCAAATGAAGTGCCAAAACCTTCAACAGAAAAAGTTCGTTTGAAGCCTGGTGCTATTGGTGTGGTGGTGTTGTTTGCTTTGAGCATTGCTACTGCCGTTTGTTTCCGCAATTTCATAGGCCTGCAACCTGCATTGGGTATGATGCTTGGCCTTGGTTATTTACAAATTTGGGCCTATTTTTTGCAACGCAAAGGCAAACGCCACAACAATGCCGATATGGTTCTGGATTCGTTTAAACAAATTGAACGCGTGGAATGGGACACTTTGTTATTCTTCTTCGGGATCATTTTTGCGGTCGGTGGGCTTGGTGTGCTTGGCTATCTCGCCAGCGCTAATCAATTTCTCTACGGCCAATTTGGACCCACAATTGCGAATGTTACCATCGGTGTGCTTTCCGCGATTATTGATAACATTCCACTGATGTTTGCTGTTCTAACCATGGACCCAGCCATGAGCCACGGCCAATGGTTGTTGATAACGTTGACGGCTGGTGTGGGTGGAAGTTTGCTTGCCATTGGTTCGGCTGCGGGTGTGGCCCTGATGGGCATTGCCAAGGGACACTATACTTTTATGAGCCATTTAAAATGGACATGGGCGGTGGCACTTGGTTATGTGGCTAGCATTGTGGTGCATTTGATTTTGAACAAAGCGTTATTTTAATTTTAATTTTATTTCGTTTGGTTCTGCCATTTTCCGTTCTCGTCTTGCTTCCAATAGCTAATGTCATGGCCTGCGGATTTTTGGATTTTCCATTCTGCCCTCGCTGCTTCAATGGCTTGTGGGTCGTTGCCATCGAACATCAACACTGCTCTGCTGAGGTTTGAAATATCTTGTGGTGCAGCACCATCGAGAAGCACACGCACCTGTGCCGCGTTAGGATTTTCACTGGACGTGGTGAGCCACACGGGTTGATGTTCCGGCGAAGGTTCGCCCTCAAATCCATGGGCAAGAAAGGCAACATCTTCGCTTGCCCACAGCATCTCAGATAATTTGGCAACACGTTCCGGCACAGCGGTTTCAATGACCATGCGCCAGCCACGCGCCAGCGAGCTTGTCACAATGCGCGGCAGCACATGCTCTAAAGGCTGCTTATCGAGATGAA
>JAYUPT010000308.1:0-5744 GCA_043759965.1 Aestuariivirga sp.
TTTTGGGCTTTCAGCTCTGAAATTGGTTCTGCTTCGCGTTCCAGCCATTCAGGAGAACTCTGCAAGGCCACGTCTTCTTGTGCAATCATGTCACAAGCACGTTGCCAGTGGATCTCGGCGCAGCCTTCTGGTCTGCCTTCCTCTTCCCACATGTTATGAGCGGCGGCACGAATGCGATCTTCAAGATTTAACGTGTTTGTTTCTACCGGGGTCTGGGTTTTGTCCATGTCAGTCATCCTTATCATATAACAAGGGATTTGACGCAGCGCCCACCACCATCACACCAAGCGACTCACCTGTGGACTTGGCCAGATTATCCGCCCAGTTAAATCCAATTGCAAGGGATTCAGTGCATTGAATCAATGGATTAGAATTGCATTATTAACCATTTGTTAAGGACTTGGACGCGCCGGAGACCGAACTTTCGAGCAAGTAGTATCTTCCCTTTTTCGTCTCCTCAGAGGACTAGGGGGTGGCGGTTTTTCTCAAACTCAGTTCTAAGTCACAAGGTTGGTTCAAGACAGTCCAACTTGTGTTGTTCAACACCATTTCGCAACGCGCTAAGGATTTGCCTTGAGCCGTCGAAATACAGGCGGTTTCTCCTTGCTTCACATCGCCCCCGACAAATTTGCAAGTACAACCGTTTTCACCGGCCGCCGCAGGAACGGTCGCGAGAAGATATAGCGCCATGGCCAATTCTATTCGCATTGCCCAATTCCACTCTCATCGTCACCGCCTGTCAATGATTTATTGGAGATTTAACACAAATGGCTCCGCCCTCTTCAACTCAGCATCTTTTTCAATTATCGTCATTGAATGACTAATCGATTCACCTTCAACACATTCCTACCAGCAGCTCTTATCATGGCGGCAACTGCGTTCATTGAGCGCTACAATGAGCGGTTATATATTTGCAAATGTGGCTACATTAAATTGTGGGAAGGTGCGGTGCACAGTTCTGGAAATTCCCAACACATCGCTGATTGGTACACGCTTTCGCATATCATCCATGGCTTCTTGTTTTATGGCCTGACCTATTTAATTGGCAAAAATTGGTCGATGCGGGTTCGGCTGACGATCGCAACTCTCATTGAATGTGGCTGGGAGATTTTGGAAAACTCCAGCTTCATCATTAACCGTTACCGCGAAGCCACCATCTCCCTTGATTATTTTGGAGATAGCATTCTCAATTCAATCTCCGATGTTTTGGCGATGATCGTGGGCTTCTATTTGGCCAGCCGCATGCCCACACGCCTGACTGTTTTTGCTGCACTCGCCATGGAATTTTTAGCGCTTTATATAATCAGAGATAATCTCACTTTAAATGTGGTGATGCTACTGCATCCAATTGAGGCCATTAAAATCTGGCAATCAGCACTATAAAAAAGGGCGGGAGATTTTCCCGCCCATCCTCATTCATTTATATGATTACTATTCACCGCCGCAGGTGATTGACTTGAACCCATAGCACACGGCATCCAAGCATTTTCCGCCACTGCCAATATATTTTGTAGGCTTAGATGGCCCAAGCGGAGTGGATTGCTCAAAGTCAATTGCTTCATCGTATTCTTCTTGATCACAGAAAGCGTCAGCCGCTTTTTGGCCGCAACCTTTACCTTTCTTGAAGCAATAATTCATCCGCACGCCGTCAACCTTTGGCTTCTTATAGATTTCAGTTTCGCTGTCATCGGGTGTCGGATCAGGTAATACTGGCAGAGGCAATGGCAGCGGCAGCGGAAACAACGGCAAATTAGGCTTCACGCAGGTTATGTAAGTAAAGCCATCGCAGTCAGGTCCATTACAGATTTGGCCTGTCGCTTGCACAATTGTCGGCGTCAGCGAACCTATGTTTGTGGCCTGCTCAAAGTCGCTTGAATTCGTAAATGACTTGGACTTGCAAAAACGATCCGCAGCCTGTTGACCGCACAGAGCAGCCCATTGATAGCACCAATCAACCCGGTAAGGACCTTGCTTAGGTTTGGCAAAAGTTTGCTCAGCCGCCTGAGCTGATCCAAACGCCAGCGCCCAGCCCATCAATGCGATTGAAATTATATGTGTTAGTTTCATCTGAAACTCCTGAGTTAAAGGCCCCACTCTGAAAATCACCGTACCAGATTTTCTCGGCTAGGGCCAGTGTCGGAAAATCATGGGGCATCGGCGTATTTTTCTCGCCTATCGCGCAAATCTTGAACTAACCTGCCCAAAGGAGAACATCATGCAATCAAAAGTTATTATCACCGCAGCTATCACCGGATCAGGCGATACTGTGGGCAAACACCCAGCCATTCCCGTAACGCCGCAACAAATTGCCGATTCAGCATTGGAAGCAGCATCAGCAGGTGCCACCATTGTGCATTGCCATGTGCGCAATGTGGTGACAGGCAAAGGCACGCGCGATGTTGATCTCTACCGCGATGTGATGGAAAAAATCCGTGCGAAGAATTCTAACATCATTATCAATTTCACCGGCGGTATGGGTGGTGACTTGGATGTGGGGCAAGGCGAAGAACCAATGAAATGGGGATCGAGCACCGACCTTGTTGGCCCCGAAGCGCGTTACATTCATATCAAAGAATTGCGCCCCGAGATGTGCACCATCGATTGTGGCTCAATGAACTTTGGTGACGGCAATGCGATTATGGTGCAAACCCCAGCGCAACTTCGTGCTTGCGCTAAACTCATCCAATCATACGGCGTAAAGGCGGAGATGGAGGTGTTTGATTCCGGCCACCTTTGGTTTGCCAGCAAGATGTGTGAAGAAGGTTTAATGGATGAATTACCGCTGTTCCAACTCTGCCTTGGTATTCCTTGGGGAGCACCTTACAACACTGAGACGATGGCTTATATGAAAAGCCAACTCCCTAAGAATGCTTTGTGGGCCGCTTTCGGCATTGGCCGCAATGAATTTCCAGCGGTGGCGCAAGCAGTGCTGCTCGGCGGCCACGCACGTGTGGGGCTTGAAGATAATCTCTATCTCGACAAAGGGGTGTTCGCTTCAAACGCTACATTAGTTGAACGCGCAGTGAAGATTATCGAAATTCTAGGCACCAAAGTGGCAACACCTGATGAAGGCCGTGCCATTCTGGGGATCAAGAAATGAAAATCAAAACTGTTGGCATTGCCGGAACTGGGTTGATTGGCGCAGGTTGGGCAGCACGGTTGCTTATTCGAGGCATTGATGTGATCGCTTATGATGTCTCACCCACTGCCGAAGCTAAACTCAAAGCCGCAATAAAAGTGGCGTGGCCTTCGATGGAGAAACTGCTGGGCAAGCCCAAGAAAAAAGGCAAACTCACTTTCACCACAGACTTGAATGTGATGGCCTCAAAAGCCCAGTTCATTCACGAAGCAGCACCAGAGCGCGAAGACTTAAAAATTAAACTCTTCAAAGACATTGATGCCATTGCTAATCCTGATGTGATCATCTCTTCCTCATCTTCAGGCTTCTTGCCCTCCAAATTGCAATCTGAATGCAAACACCCAGAACGCGTAATCATCGGCCATCCGTTCAATCCGGTTTATCTTTTGCCATTGGTGGAAACCGTGCCTGGAGCTAAAACCAGCAAAGAGGCAATGGATGCGGCTGGCGTTTATTTTGAATCAATCGGCATGCAGGTGCTGCGCCTAAAAAAGGAAATCGACGGCTACATCTGTGACCGCCTGCAAGAAGCCCTGTGGCGCGAAGCTTTGCACATTCTGGATAAGGATGTTGGCTCTACTGGCGATATTGATGACTCGATTATTTATTCCGCTGGAATGCGCTGGGCCTTCATGGGCTCGTTCCAAACTTATCACCTTGCAGGCGGCCCCGGCGGTATGCGCGATTTTATGAAACAGTTTGACCCCACATTAGAACTCCCGTGGACCGATTTAAAATTCCCCAAATGGAATGACGCATTAGAGACCCGACTGATCGAAGGCTGCGAAGCGCAAGCCGCTGGCCGAACCGTCGCTCAAATGGAAGCCAAGCGCAATGCCATTTTGGTCGATATGATGAAGCTGTTCAAGAAACATAAAATTGGCGCTGGGCTGGTGCTGGAGAGAGAAGAGAAGGCAAGGAAGAAGAAGGCGAAATAGCATGCAACAACGCGTCATGATCACCGCCGCAGCAACAGGCATAGGCCGCGCCATTGCCAAGGCTTTCTTTGACGAGGGTGCCAAGGTCCACATCTGTGATGTCAACGAACAAGCCCTCGTATCCTTCCGCGAAGACTTTCCTGAAATCGCTGCCACCCATGTCAACGTGCGTTCAGAAGGCGAGATTGATGCGTGGTTTGATGATGCGTTGGATAATTTGGGCGGGCTTGATGTGATGGTGAATAACGCTGGCATCAAAGGCCCCACCGCCCCCGTCGATGATATTGATTATGCTGACTGGCGCGAAACCATCGAAGTTTGCCTGGACTCGCAATTCCTCTGCGCCCGTAGAGCAGCGCCAGTGATGAAAGCCCAAGGCTCTGGCCTCATCATCAACATGTCGTCCAATGCAGGTCAATTCGGCTTTGGCAATCGCACGCCATATGCGGCGGCTAAATGGGCGGTGATAGGCCTCACCAAATCGCTGGCCATTGAACTCGGGCCTCACGGCGTGCGCTGCAATGCCATCTGCCCCGGTGCCGTAAATGGTCCGCGTATTATGCGCGTGGCCGAAGGCGAAGCCGCCTTGCGCGGCGTGGCCGTTGACGTGGTTGCCAAGGAATTGGTCAACGCACAATCACTCAGCCGCCTTACTGAGCCTGAGGAAGTTGCCGGTCTTTGCCTCTATCTCGCAAGCCCTGCCGCCTATATGATCAATGGCCAAGACATTGCTATTGATGGCCACATAGAAACTTTTCACATCAGGTAAATCATGGATTTCTCGCTTTCCGACGAACAACAAATGATCATCAAGACGACGAAAGATTTCGTCGCCAATGAACTCTATCCGCATGAGAAAGAGGTCGAAGAAACTGGAAAACTGCGCCCCGAATTGCGCGACGAATTAAAAGCCAAAGCGATCGCCGCTGGATTATTCGCCGCCAACATTCCAGAAGAAGGCGGTGGTGCGGGGCTGGATACGCTCACATGGTGCCTTTATGAAAAAGAATTAGGCCGCGCCAATTATGCACTCCATTGGACCTGTGTGGGTCGCCCTTCAAATATCTTGATGGCCTGTAACACTGAACAACGCGAACGCTATCTGTTCCCTGCCGTGCGCGGTGAAAAAGCCGATTGCTTGGCGCTCACTGAACCAGGCGTTGGATCTGATCTGCGCGGTATGAAAACCTTCGCCAAACAAGATGGTGATGATTTTGTCATCAATGGCGTCAAACATTTCATCAGCCATGGTGACGAAGCGCATTTCACCGTGTTGTTTGCAGCCACAGGCGAAGAAGAAACCCCACGCGGCAAAAAGAAATTGATCACAGCTTTCCTGATCGACAAAGGCATCAAAGGTTTCACGGTGCGTGATGGTTATAAGAATGTTTCGCATCGCGGATATCCCAATAACATTTTAGAATTCAACGATTGCCGCGTGCATAAATCACAAATTTTGGGCGAGCTGCACAAAGGTTTTGAAGTTGCAAATTCATGGCTGGGGGCAACCCGCCTGCAAGTGGCCTCCACCTGCCTTGGCCGCGCTGAACGCGCCATGGAACACGCCCTGCAATATGCCGTGGACCGTGAACAATTCGGCCAACAGATTGGTAAGTTCCAAGGCATCTCGTTTAAGCTGGCTGATATGGCGATGGAGCTGAAAGCCG
>JAYUPT010000309.1:0-16516 GCA_043759965.1 Aestuariivirga sp.
CCTTGAATGAAGCACGAAAATTGCCTTCTGATGGCTTTGTTATTTTTAAGCCGTCAGAAACCCGCACCAATGAGCGCAAGCTCAACGCCAGATGTGCCACTAAAATTGTGAAGTGCTTGAAAGCCGATCTTTTCAAGTTGGCCTTTCAACCCATTGTTTCAGCTGAAACTGGTGAAGTGGTTTTGCACGAAGCTTTGCTGCGCATGAGCGATGACCAAAGCAATGAACTTATTGCAGCACAGCATTTGATGCCAGTGTCCGAACGCTTAGGGCTGATCAGGTTAATCGACCGCAGTGTAACCCAAATGATCGTCAACACCTTGCTTCAATATCCCGACGCGAGATTGGCAATGAATGTGTCTGCTACCACTGCCACAGATCCACGGTGGTACAATCAAATTCTCGAAATCATCACAGCCAATTCTTCGGTGGCCAATCGATTGGTCGTAGAAATCACTGAAACAGTGGCACTGAGTGATATTGTAGCGACCCGCCAATTTGTTGAACGTTTACGCGCAGTGGGCTGCAGCGTTGCCATTGACGATTTTGGAGCAGGCTATACTTCATTAAAAAACTTGCGCGATCTGCAAGTTGATATCCTGAAACTGGACGGTAGCTTCTGTTCTGATCTCAAAAACAATCCGGAAAACGAATACATCGTTCGCAGCCTCATTGACCTCAGTAAAAAATTCAATCTGAAGATAGTTGCCGAATGGATTGAGACTGAGGAAGATGCGGCACTTTTGCGCTCATGGGGTGTTGACTATTTGCAAGGCCATTTGCTTGGTGAAGCCTCAATTGTGCCGCCTTGGAGCAGGCAGGCTGAAGCGACATTCTCGCTGGAGCCAGATGTCGAAGTTGCAGCCGCAGAAACGCTTCAACCAGAACTGCCTGTTGAGCCAGTTCTTGCCTTCGATGCTGAAGTAAGCGAACCTGAAGTTCCTGCGCCAGAATCAGTTATGGCCGCTGAACCAGACTATATCGAAATCGAAGCCCATGCCGATTTAGACTTCTCCGGCATTGACGAAAGCATTTCATCGCTGAAGCAAATGATGGATAGCTTGCGCTTCGAACCTGAAGACAATGAAGCAGACCGCAACGCTGCGTAAAATTGACTACTTGGTAATGGTCTCTAGCTTCTGCTGCATGGCTGCAAGTTGATCTTTCAACACTTGCAAATCATCTTTGCTGGCCGCAGCTTGGGGTGCTGGCGCTGGCTTGGCTGCTTCGGGTGCTCCACCCATCATTGCTGCAAACGGGTTAAACATTTTCATGGCGTCATTGAACATGGCCATGTTGCGCTTGGCATGATCTTCCATGCCTTTAAAAGCATCACCAACGCCTGCTGCATCCAACATTTGCTTACGCAGTTTTTCTTGGTCTTTCATCAAACTATCCAGCGAAAATTCAAGATAACCCGGCACCAGACCTTGCATACTATCGCCATAAACACTGATAAGTTGGCGCAAGAAATTAACGGGTAACAGAGTTTGCGCACCCTTGTTTTCTTCTTCAAAAATAATTTGGGTTAAAACTGAGCGCGTAATATCTTCACCAGATTTTGCATCATAAACCAAAAAGTCAGCGCCTGCTTTCACCATCTGCGCCAAATCATCCAGCGTCACATAGGTGCTGGTTGCCGTATTGTAGAGGCGGCGATTTGCGTATTTTTTAATAACAGTGGCAGATTTTGCCTGACTCTTATCTTCACTCACAATCAGTCACTCCCAATAATTTTGCAAAAATCTGCACCTTGCACCGCACAATTGCAAGTGCAAAAATCTCTCGCAACTGCACCATAATCGCTGCTATGGTTTATTCAAAGCAATCGGTTTTGGAGAATTTTATGTCTAAAGATATAGTCATCGTGTCCGCTGCAAGAACCCCCGTGGGGTCATTCAATGGGGCCTTCGCCAGCTTAACCGGAGCGCAATTAGGCACAATCGCCTTGAAAGCCGCAATCGAACGCGCTGGCTTAGAGGCTGGCCAAATTGATGAAGTGATCTTGGGCCAAGTGCTCACCGCTGCTCAGGGCCAAAACCCCGCGCGCCAAGCAGCCATTCACGCAGGCATTCCCAACACTGCTTCGGCATGGGGCATGAACCAGCTTTGCGGCTCTGGCCTTCGCGCCGTAGCACTTGGCTTGCAACAAATTGTAACGGGTGATGCAAACATTGTGGCTGCCGGCGGCATGGAATCGATGAGCAAGGCCCCGCACGCGCAACATTTGCGCGATGGCGTTAAAATGGGCGACTATCAAATGATCGACACCATGATCAGAGATGGCTTGTGGGATGCTTTCAACGGCTATCATATGGGAACCACCGCTGAAAATGTGGCTACCAAATGGCAAATCACCAGAGATGAGCAGAATGCTTTCGCCGTAGCCTCGCAAAACAAAGCGGAAGCCGCCCAAGCTGCTGGAAAATTCAAGAACGAAATCTGCCCCGTCACCATCGCTGGCCGCAAAGGTGATGTGATTGTGAGCGATGATGAATATATCAAGAAGGGCGTAACTTTGGAAAGTGTGACCAAGCTGCGCTCGGCCTTTATGAAAGATGGCACGGTAACTGCGGCCAACGCATCAGGCATCAATGATGGTGCAGCCGTGGTTATATTGATGACAGCCGCCGAAGCGCAAAAGCGCGGGCTTACTCCACTTGCCCGCATTGCCTCATGGGCCAGTGTGGGTGTTGACCCAGCCATCATGGGTTCAGGCCCCATCCCAGCCTCACGCGCTGCGCTGAAGAAAGCCGGATGGAACGCTGCCGATCTTGATGTGATTGAAGCCAATGAAGCTTTCGCAGCACAGGCCTGTGCTGTGAATAAAGATATGGGTTGGGACACTTCTAAAGTAAACGTGAACGGTGGCGCCATCGCCATCGGCCACCCTATTGGTGCATCGGGTGCCCGCGTGCTGAACACCTTGTTGTTTGAAATGAAACGTTCCAATGCCAAAAAAGGCTTGGCCACATTATGCATCGGCGGTGGCATGGGCGTTGCCATGTGCTTGGAGCGCTAAGCAATGCCCGGCGTCCCGCACGGCAACCTCACAGCATCTGATTTGCAAGCTTTGCAGGACGCTGGTCTTATTGACCAAACTTTGCACGAAAAAATTTCTACGTTTTTGGATACCCGCCAAGGCGAACGTTTGCAGCCACGCTTTGATCTCACCCATGTGCTTTGGTATCTGGGTGCCCTTATCATTATTGCGGCCATGGGTCTGTTCACAAATGATGCGTTCAATCGCATGGGCGGCTGGGCCTTAACCGCTTGCGGCGCGGCCTATGCTGTGGTGGCATTTGCGGGTGGTCATTATTTATGGACCAAAAAAGCTTTACGCATTCCAGGCGGCCTTCTCATTGCCGTTGCCGCATCAATGGTTCCGATGATGGTTTACGGAGTTCAAGATGCGCTTGATCTGTGGAAATATGCCCAAGGCGATCCCGGCACCTACCATAATTTCTATCCCTATATAAATGGCAGTTGGATTTATATGGAGGCCGCTACAATTATAGCTGCTGGGCTTGCCGCTTATTTCTATCGCTTCTCATTTATCCTTCTCATTGCAGCTGTAGCTTTGTGGTTTATGTCGATGGACCTTGCCATGTGGTTCACGAAGGCACCGAACTCTTATGCTGAACATAATGTGAGACGGGCTGTTTCGATGGTCTTTGGTCTGGTTACAATTGCACTCAGCTGGGCCTTAGATTTGAAGCGGCGCGGCAGTGCAGATATGAGTTTCTGGCTGCACATTGCAGGTGCTCTCGCCTTTTGGGGCGGGATATCTTTCACCGATGGCGGCACGGCCACTGAGAAGTTTATCTACCTTTTAATCAACATCGCACTTTTGGGTTTCAGCCTCTTTATCAACCGCAGAGTCTATGCCGTTTTCGGTGGGCTGGGCATTGCAATTTACCTTGGCGATCTCGCTTTCAATGTGTTCAATGATATGCTGGGCTTTTCATTTGCTCTTTCCGCAATTGGAATTCTGATTGTCTATTTGGGGCTCATTCTCCACCGTAACCGCGACCGACTGATTGCAAAAATGGATGCAAACTTGCCGCTCTTTCTAAAGCGCCTCAAGCCAGCATCTGCATAATTTAGCAACGCAACACTTTGCTTCGGCAATTTGTTGGTGTAGCCATAGGTGATTGGTTATGCAGTTTAGGGAAAAAAATTATGGGTCGTATCGCAGTTGTAACAGGTGGCACCAGAGGCATTGGGGCTGCAATTTCAAAATCACTCAAAGCCAAGGGCTGCACAGTTGTGGCCATTTATGCTGGCAATGATGCAGCGGCCAATGCCTTTAAAACCGAAACCGGCATTGCCGTTTATAAATGCGATGTTTCCTCTTACGATATATGTGCTGCAACTTTGAAAACAATTGAAGCCGATATTGGCCCGGTTGATATTTTGGTGAACAATGCTGGCATCACACGCGATGCCATGTTCCACAAAATGACCCCACAGCAGTGGCAAGAGGTGATGAGCACCAATTTAAATTCACTGTTCAACATGACCCAACCCATTTGGAGCGGCATGCGCGACCGTGGCTTTGGCCGCATCATCTGCATCTCTTCCATCAACGGGCAAAAAGGCCAAATGGGCCAAGCCAATTATGCCGCAGCTAAAGCGGGTGAAATTGGCTTTGTAAAATCACTGGCCCAAGAAGGTGCTGCCAAAGGCATCACTGTGAATGCCATTTGCCCAGGTTACATTGCCACTGAAATGGTGATGGCGGTTCCACAAGAGGTGCGTGAAAAACGCATTCTGCCATTGATCCCCGTTGGCCGTTTGGGTGAGCCCGAAGAAATTGCCCGCTGCGTTGCTTTCTTGGCCGCCGATGATGCAAGCTTCATAACCGGAGCCACCTTAAGCGCCAATGGCGGACAATATATGGTTTAACCCATGTCTGTGCCTCTGCGGTTAAAAGTCGAAAATATAGCTTGCGAACGCGGCGGCCGCTTAGTGTTCTCCAATCTTAACTTCACTTTGAACGCAGGTGAAATACTGGAACTGCGCGGAGCCAATGGCTCCGGCAAATCATCACTGCTGCGTTTGCTGGCTGGACTAAATTCGGCCAGTACAGGCTCGATCAACTTTGAAAATGGCTCGCCTGATCTGAGCCTTGCCGAACAAGCCCATTACATAGGCCATGCCGATGCCAATAAGACTGCTTTGACAGTTTCTGAAAATTTAAACTTCTGGGCGGCGTTTTTTGGTGGAGACCAAGCACCGCTCAAAGCCTTCAACCTAGAAGCACTTGCCGATGATCAAGCATTGCTCCTTTCGGCTGGGCAAAGGCGAAGACTTGCCCTGTCGCGCCTCCACTGTGCAAAGCGCCCCATATGGTTGCTCGATGAACCTGATATAGGGCTCGATTCTGCATCACAGTTTATTCTGCAAAACCAAATCACCCGCCATTTGGACGAGGGCGGCATGGCACTTGTGGCAACTCATGCCGAGTTTGGTTTTAAAGCAACGCATATCCTTAACATGAGTGAAAACGTGTGATGCGCGGCGCTGCATTGGCACTGATCAAGCGTGATGTGCTGCTGGCCCGCAAGCAAGGCGGTGGCTTGGGCGCTGCGCTTGGATTTATTTTAGCTGTTATGGTGCTGGTACCGCTGGCCATTGGGCCGGACCAAAATCTTTTACAACGCATTGCTCCAGGAATGATGTGGTTGGCACTTTTGCTCGCTGTGCTGCTCACCTCAGATCGTATGTTCCAGCAAGATTTTGAAGATGGCTCGCTGGATGTGATGGCCATGGGCCATTTGCCGTTTGAACTTGTAACCTTGGTGAAAGCCTTGGCGCATTGGTTCACGATAGGCCTGCCACTGGCCCTAATCACGCCGCCTTTGGGCCTGCTGCTTAACATTGATCTCAGCCAATTACCAATTCTATGGGCCACCATGATTTTGGGATCCTTAGCGCTTTCCATGTTGGCTAGCATTGGTGGAGCAGTGACTGCGGGCTTACGCCGTGGCGGTTTGCTCGTTTCTCTATTGATACTGCCACTCTATGTGCCAGTGCTCATTTTTGGCGTGGCCGCTGCGACAGCAAGCCTTGGCCCCACCAGTTCAACACCCGCTCTAATCGTGCTAAGTGCCATAACCTTGATGAGTGTTGTTGTGGCCCCATGGGCCAGCGCCACCGCCCTCAAAGCCTATTTGCGCTAAGGAACCCTGATGCAAAAATTTGCCAACCCCGCGCTGTTTCTCAAATTAGCAAATGCCGCTCTGCCCTGGTTAATTGCAATCACCGTTCTGCTTTTTGTAGGCGGCCTTTATACAGGCCTCATCACCAGCCCGCCCGATGCCCGCCAAGGTGAAACTGTGCGCATCATGTATATTCATGTGCCAGCCGCATCTATGGCGCTGTTCATTTATGTGGGTCTGGCTTTTTTCAGCGCGATAGCCATTATCTTCAGGCACCCCTTGGCCGATGCTGCCGCAAAATCTGCAGCCCCAATCGGCGCAGTCTATTGTTTCTTGGCACTGGCCACAGGTTCTCTCTGGGGCAAGCCCATGTGGGGCACCTGGTGGGAGTGGGATGCAAGGCTCACGTCGATGTTTGTGCTGATGCTGCTTTATTTAGGCTACATCGCAGTGTGGAACAGCATTGACGATCCGCACCGCGCTGCAAGCATCGCGCGTGTTGTGGCGATTGTTGGCGTGATCAATGTGCCAATCGTAAAATTTTCGGTGAACTGGTGGAACACCTTGCACCAACCCGCCAGCATTTTAAAAATGGGTGGACCTTCAATTGATGGTTCAATGCTCTGGCCCCTGTTTCTTATGGGTTTGGCTTACGGGATGTTATTTCTAACTTTACTTTTGATTTCACTGCGCAGCGAAATTGCTGCCCGAAAACTGCGCCAGGCCCGCATGACCGAAATAGGAAAGCGCTAATGGATTTTTCTGCCGCTCACGTTGATGTGGTGATAGCTGGTTATGTGCTTTCGGGCCTGTGTCTGTTCGGCCTTATAGTCATGCTGGTGATGCGCGATCGCAATTTGGTTAAAAAATTGAAAGACCTAAACGTCGATTAAACTTTACGGCGCAGCTTCACTTTTCCAGTTTCAGCTTCAGGAGTTTTTTCATCAACCTTGTCCATCTCGGAAGCAAGCGTTGTAAGGCACTCCATCAGCGTGCGCCGATCAGCAGCAGAAAAAGCTGCAAGCATAGCCTTATCAATATCGTCGGCACCTGTCTGGGCCGACTTTAACATTTTCTTGCCAACCGGTGTTAAACGAATGGCATTGGTGCGCGCATCTTCCTTAGAGCGGCGGCGCTGCAAATAACCTTGCGCCATTAAACGCGAAACCAGATCAGCCAAGGTTGAGCGATCAATCCCCGTCACCTTCACCAATTCAGTTTGGCTTTTACCATCATTGCTATCGACAGCCGAGAGCACGGTGAATTGCCTGTGCGTCAAACCCGTGTTGCCAACTTCGTTCATATAAAGATGAACTGAATATTGCACGGCACGTTTCAGCAAATGCGAGAATGATTTTGAAAATTGTTTAGTTTCTTTTTGACCCGACATCTCGTTCCCTGTTCCCCGTTGGCTTGAGCTCCCCCCAATTACCAAAGAGCATCGCCAACACCTCTCAATAAATCCGAAAGGTTAGTCTTTTTCTTAAAGCTGCTGAGTCCTAGCGAGTCATTGCAAACGCGGCAAGTGAAAACACAAAAAACTTTTCAGCTGTTGCAACTAGGTCCATATTTATTATCAATGCAAGACTTGACAAATTAAATTGCCAATCAACCGTACACTGATGATCAGTCTGCGGATGAAGTTTTTTCAGGTGTTTCGTCTTTCATGTGCTTGGCCATCAAAGGCGCATTCGCAAGTGCAAACACGAATGTAAGCCCCAACAAACCAAAGGCTTTGAATGTAACCCATGTGTCTGTCGAATAGGTTCTCCAGACAAATTCATTCAAGCCAGCCATAGCTATAAAAAATACGCCCCAGCGCAATGTTAGCGATTTCCATACAGCATCTGGCAATTCCATGGCATGGCCCATGATATCTTTAATGAACAAGCGTTTGAAATAAAGCCCGCCAAAAAGTGCGCTTGCGAATAAAAGATTAGCCAATGTTACTTTAATTTTTATAAAAATATCATTTTGCAAATAGAGTGTGAGCCCACCGAACACGCCAACAAAAATGGCACTGACCAGCAAAAATTTCGCAATTTTTCCGGTAAGCATATATGTGACGATTAGTGAAATGGCCGTGGCCACCATAAACACCGCTGTGCCATAAAAAATTCCAAACTTCCAATTGGTGAGAAAGAACACCACCAAAGGTCCAAGTTCTAAAATCTGCTTTTTAGTCTGGCTCATCAGTTTTCAAATCCTGCTATGGCACGCGCAAACGCCTGCGCGTCAAAGGCTTGTAAATCATCAATGCTCTCGCCTACACCAATGGCGTGAATTGGCAATTTAAACTTTTCAGCAATGGCGACCAAAATGCCGCCGCGCGCAGTACCGTCCAGCTTGGTCATAATGAGGCCCGTAACCCCGGCAACTTTTGTAAATATCTCGGCTTGCGCCAAAGCATTCTGGCCTGTGGTGGCATCTAACACCAGCAGCACGGCATGCGGCGCTGCCCCATCCTGTTTCTTGATCACACGCACAACCTTGTCAAGCTCGTCCATTAAGTAAGCTTTGTTTTGCAAGCGGCCCGCGGTGTCGATGAACAAAATATCGGTGCCATCTTCTCGCGCTTGCTTCAAAGCATCAAACGCAAGGCCCGCAGAATCAGCACCGATGGCGGCACTTTTAGTGGTGGCACCGATGCGTTTTCCCCAGACTGTCAATTGCTCAACAGCAGCAGCGCGGAACGTGTCGCAAGCGGCAAACATCACTTTGAAACCTTCACCTGCCGCAATGGAACCAAGCTTGCCAATGGTGGTGGTTTTGCCAGAACCATTCACGCCGACAACTAAAATCACAAATGGTTTTTCTGAACCGAAATTAAACGACACTTCAACTGGCTTTAGAACCTTAGCCACTTCATCAGCCAGAATTTGCTTCACTTCTTCAGGGTCAACTTCCTTGTCATAACGTCCGTGTGAGACAGCAGCGATAATGCGCTCTGAAACAGCAATACCAAGATCAGCTTGAATCAAAGTGTCTTCAAGTTCCTGTAAAGTTTCCTTATCAAGCTTGCGCTTGGTGAAGATCGCGGTGATGGAGCCGGTGATCGACTTTGAAGATTTCGATAGACCTTGCGTAAGGCGAGAGAGCCAGCCACTGCGCTGCGGTGCAGGTTCGACCTCTATCGGAGGAGGAGTTGGTGGCGGGGGTGGCGCAACAATTATTTTTTCTTCTCCCTCCCCCTTGTGGGGAGGGCGGGGTGGGGGTCGCTCAGGCCTGGCGACGGAGCGACCCCCACCCGAAGCTTGCTTCGCAATCTTCGACCTCCCCACAGGTGGGAGGTTAGAAGGAGTAGATTTTTCTTTTGCTTTAGGAGAGGCTTTCTTTGGCGGCGGTTCAACAGCTTTGGCCTTAGGTTTAGGAGCTGCCTTTACCGGAGCCTTCGGCGCAGGCTTTGCCTTCTCAACTTTTTTAGGTTCAAGCTTCTTGGCCTTAACTTTAGGCACAATAATTTCAGGCTCGGGCTCTGGAGCTGGCAAAGCAACTTGCACGTCCTCAATGGCGGCTGCTTCTTCAGCAGGCTTTCCAGTTATTCTGTTGAACAGTTTCTTAAAAAATCCAGCCATCACATCCCCACATGCAAATGTGAGCTTGAAGCGCTGCGCACGCGCGTCTGCACCACGGCACCAGGCACCATGGCCGTCTCAAACTTCGCAAGAGCAAAATGTTCAGTGCGGCCTTGGGTTGGCGTTTCCACTAGCACGGCACGAGACGATCCAACTTCGTGGCATAAAAAACTTTCCAACCGTGCCTCACCTTTGGCACGAAGCAATGCAGCACGGCGTTTAATCACCCCTTGCTCCACCATCGGCATTTTGGCAGCTGGTGTATCTGGCCGTGATGAATAGGGAAACACATGCAAATAGGTAAGCCCGCACTCATCTACAATCTTCATCGAGTTTTCAAACATCTCGTCAGTCTCAGTCGGAAAGCCCGCAATAATATCGGCCCCAAAAACCATGTCCGGCCGCTTGGCGCGCAACGTGTTGCAAAATTCAATTGTATGTTCACGAGAATGCCTGCGCTTCATGCGCTTTAGAATCATATTATCACCTGATTGCAGTGAAAGATGAAGATGCGGCATCACGCGTAAATCCCCGGTAATCACTTCAACCATTTCATCATCAGCTTCGATTGAGTCAATGGAAGAAAGCCGTAAGCGCTTGAGATCAGGCACAGAATTTAAAATCCGCGAAAGCAGCGAGCCAAGCTTCGGCGAGCCCTCTAAATCGGCACCCCATGAAGTGAGATCAACACCAGACAAAACCACTTCAGCATGGCCCATGACCACCAGACGCCGCACCTGTTCCACAGCATCCGCAATCGGCACTGAGCGCGAATTGCCTCTGCCATAAGGAATAATGCAAAATGTGCAGCGGTGATCACAACCATTTTGCACCTGTACAAAAGCCCGCGTGCGCGCCGCCATGCGGTCAATCATCGGGGGCCGTGTTTCTTTCACAGCCATAATATCGGATACATCAACGCGCGGGCGATTGGAACCTACCAACCATGATGATGCCTGCAATTTTTCTTCATTGCCCAACACGCGCGACACTTCCGGCATGGCGGCAAACATCTCAGGGTCCGTCTGGGCGGCACAACCCGTCACAATAATTTGTGCGTCTGGCCGTTCTTTATGGGCTTTACGAATGGCTTGGCGGGCTTGGCGTGTGGCTTCTGCCGTGACCGCACAGGTGTTAAAAATAATTGCATTCTCTAAACCCGCTTTTTCAGCGTGGCCGCGCATAATTTCAGATTCAAACGTGTTGAGGCGACAGCCGAAGGTTTGCAGTTCGGTCATGCAAATATACTTTCGGGAAGCAAGCCTTCAAAGTCATAAGCCGCTGGCCCCGTCATCAACACATGGCCATCACTTTCACGCACACTCATAAAGAGGTCGCCGCCCGGCAAAGTGATGCGACAAGCCGCATCAATAATCTTAATACGGTGGCCAGCCGCCATCACGGCGCAGGCCGCCGTACCGCAAGCTTGTGTAAGCCCCGCACCACGCTCCCAAACTTTAATTTGAACATGGTCACGCGCCAAAACATTGGCCAGTGTTATATTGGCTCGCTCTGGAAACAGCGGATGATTTTCCAGCATCGGGCCTGAACGAGAAAGATCAATCACATCCAAATCCTTCACCCAGAAAATGCAATGTGGATTGCCCACATTCACAACTGATGGAGAATGAATCAGCGGCGCATCAATGGGCCCAATTTGAAGTTCAATATGGCGCGTATCGGCGAAGGGTTCGGAAAGTGGAATATCTTTCCAATTAAACTTGGGCAGCCCTTGATCAATCGTCACCATCTTGTCGCCAGCCTTGGTGGCAATCAAAAATCCACCCTTGGTGTCAATGGTGGCGGTGTCTTCGCCAGTCTCATCAAAAATCAAATCCGCCACGCAGCGCGAGGCATTGCCACAAGACGAAACCTCGCCGCCCTCGGCATTCCAAATGCGCATCCTAACATCAGCCACTGAAGATTTTTCGAGAACAATCAACTGATCACAGCCAATGCCAGACTTCCGATCCGCAATAGCGCGAGCCTGAGCTTCGGTTATGGCAATGGGTTTCTTGCGGGCGTCTAAAACCACAAAATCATTACCAAGACCGTTCATTTTTCGAAATGCAAGAGACATGATTGCGCCTTATATGGGCAAAGCGTCGAAAAAAGCTAGCCGCCAGAATTTTGCCGTGCCACACTGGGCCATGACTACGCAAAGCACCTCACGGATAAATCCATGGATTGTGGTGGGGTTGTGCTTTGCGGCGCTATCGATAGTTTCGTCGGCTCGCCAATCGGTTTCTATTATGACAGACGAGTGGGTTCAGACCTTGGGTTGGTCCAAGACATTTATTGGATCGGGCCAAGCTGTAGCTTTTGTCGTCATTGCAATTGCTTCTCCGGTCACCGGTAATTTTGCAGATCGCCATGGCGTGCGCGCGCTCCTCGCCGGGGGCATGGTTGTAGTGGCGGCAGGGCTTGGCCTTTTTGCTGCCTACCCCATCGCCTCCTTCTACATTTTAGGTTATGGCGTGGTAGGCGGCATTGGCATCGCCACCGCAAACTACCATGTGATGTCGGCCGCCATTGCGAGGCTCTTTGAAGAAAAGCGCGGGCTGGCCATCGGCATCGCCGATTCCGGCAGCACAGCCGGGCAATTTATCACTGTGCCACTTTTAACAATTTGCCTTGGTTATTTTTCGTGGCGCTGGAGCATTCTGGCGCTTGCTCTTTCATGTCTCGTTATGGCTGCCTTTATCTGGGTGATCATGAAACCCACCCCAGACGAAGTGGCCGAGCAAAAAGCAGAAGTCTCAACTGAACCTTTGTGGGATCGGCTAAAATTTCTACTAACCAATTCAACGTTTCATATTTTGTTTTGGAGCTTTTTCATTTGCGGCATCACCACCACCGGAGCAATTGAAACCCATTTCCTGCCCTATGCTGCCTTTTGTGGTTTCCCACCTGTGCCGGCATCTGGCATATATGGCTTGACCGCTGCCATGAATTTCGGCGGCATGATGCTGTCAGGCTATTTGACCGACCGCATGAACCGCCCTTTATTGCTGGGCAGCATTTACATTATGCGATCATTTTCATTCATCGTGCTCATGTATGTGGGCACCTCTTATGAAATGATGATCTTGTTTGCCGTGATTTACGGCATCTTCGATTATTCAACCGTGCCGCCCACAGCAAGCTTGGTGGCCTCACATCTTGGTTTAAAAATCATGGGACTGGCCTTGGGTCTAATCTCCGGCGGCCATGCGCTGGGCGGCGCTGTGGGCGCATTTGCCGGCGGCTATTTATTTGATCTCTTCGCACGGTACACTGAAATGTGGTGGCTGGCTTTCGGCACAGCCATTCTGGCCGGATTGATGGTGTTCACCTTACGCGAAAATCGCGGGGCACCCGGCGTGGTGATGGCTGCGGCGCATTAAACACTCCATCGTTTGTCATCCCCCAATACCCGTCATCCCTGCGAAAGCAGGGACCCAGCTTTGATCCGCGTGCGGAGTTAGAAGTGAAGCTGGGCCCCTGCCTGCGCAGGGGTGACGGAGTGTGGGAACTGTGCTAATGATCTTTTATGAATCTAACTTTTGAAACTGAACGCGAAACCGATGGCCGCTGGATGGCCGAAGTGCCGGAGCTTGCGGGCGTGCTAGCCTATGGTGCTACTAAAATGGAAGCGGTGGGCAAGGCAGAAGCGCTGGCACTGCGTGTTGTGGCGGAGAACTTTGAGTAACTAGAAATGGCGCAAATCATGTTTGCTTTCAATCGACAAACTAAGGATAAGTAATCATGAGTTCAATTCCAAACATGGATGATTTGCTATGAACAAGGTTTTGTTGGCTAGCATTTCTCTGATTTTCATTATTTTGTCATCCTCAACGAGTTTCGCGTTTTATCGCGAACCATGTAAAGTGAAATACCAAACCCAAGATGGTTGGTCTAAAACTTACGAAGTTGAATGTAATTATATGTCTGGCCTGGAACTTAATCAGCAAACAAAAACCGCTGCATATAACTCCTTCAATATCTATACAGTTGTTTATTGGTCGGAAAATCAAACAACAATCATTAAACTTAGTAATTACACATCATGCGGCTCTACAGCAAAAGCAAGGTGTGCCAAAAGTTTTATGAACCTTGACGGCCTTGACCAAGAAGGTCGCAATTGGAAAGTATGTGACTTTGATAATTTTTGTCAGTAGCAATGTTATGGTATTATATGCAACCAAACTACGCTCAGAACTTTTATTTATTCGGCTTATTTAATAATCCATCTCACAGCTTGGACATTTATCATTCGCATCGTCAATTACAGATTTAGTCAGTTGCATAATTTCTTCTCGCGAAGCTCCTCGAAAGTCACCGTTTTTCCAAGCATTTGTAGCCATTCCATATGCTATATTTTCTGCGTCCTCATCATAGGCTGACAAATAATGACTGCCGCAAATTGAGCATGGGATAATCGCTTCTGCATTTTTAGCGATCTGAGTTAATATCTCAACAGATTCACTGTTCATATTCCACCTCACATTCAATGAACATACTTATCTGAAGAAATTAAATGGCAATATGATGGCCTGCCAAATCAAGTCGTATGCCACATTTGACATCTCCCTACACTTCCCCTATCTCCCCCACATCCTAAGACGCTTTTCAAACGTCTCGAGGCTTTTTGCACATGGGGCGTTTGTTCCCGGGAGGCAACTTAGCCCACATCCGGCAGCGAGTTTCGCTCCCGGGTGGTTTTTCGTTTGATGTGACGGCTTGGGGCGAAATTCTACTCTTCTCCCCTTGAGGGAGAAGGTGCCCGGTAGGGCGGATGAGGGGTTGGTTGGATCGAGTTCAATTGCCAGCTTACCCCTCATCCGTCGCTTCGCGCCACCTTCTCCCTCAAGGGGAGAAGGAAGACTAGAGAAGAGAACCGATGTTTGAAACTTTAAGCGATCGTCTGTCTGGCATATTCGATAAACTCACCGGGCGCGGTGCGTTGTCGGAGGCTGATGTCGATACAGCGATGCGCGAAGTGCGCCGCGCCCTGCTTGAAGCGGACGTGGCGCTGGAAGTTGTTAAAACCTTCACCGAAAAAGTGCGTTCCCTTGCCGTGGGTGCTGATGTTGTAAAATCCATTAAGCCCGGCCAGATGGTTGTGAAAATTGTTCACGACACGTTGGTGGAAACTTTAGGCTCTGATCAATCGGCGCTGAATTTACGCGCCTCACCGCCTGTAGCGATTTTGATGGTGGGTCTGCAAGGTTCCGGCAAAACCACCACCACAGCAAAAATCGCCAAGCGCCTTACTGAGCGTGAAAAGCGCAAAGTGCTGATGGCGTCGCTTGATACGCGAAGGCCGGCTGCCCAAGAGCAGCTCGCGATTCTAGGCCAACAAGTAAACGTCAACACACTCGCCATAGTAAAAGGCGAAACGCCCATTCAAATCGCCAAGCGCGCCATGAGCGAAGCCCGTAAAGGCGCTTATGATGTGGTGCTGCTGGATACGGCGGGCCGCTTACATATTGATGAAGAATTACTGGCCGAAGCTGCCGCCGTTCGTGACATCTGCAAGCCCAAAGAAACCTTGCTCGTCGTTGATGCGCTCACGGGCCAAGACGCTGTGAATCTCGCGCGGTCCTTCGACGAAAAAATCGGCATCACCGGCATCGTGCTCACTCGCATTGATGGCGATGGCCGTGGCGGTGCTGCGCTCTCCATGCGGGCTGTGACAGGCAAACCCATCAAGCTGATGGGCACTGGCGAAAAGCTGGATGGCCTTGAAGATTTCCACCCTGACCGTATCGCTGGCCGCATTCTCGGCATGGGTGATGTGGTCTCGCTGGTTGAGCGCGCCGCCCTTGATATCGACCATGACAAAGCCAAGAAAATTGCTGAGCGCATGCGCAAAGGCGCGTTTGATCTCAATGACCTTGCTGATCAGCTGCGCCAGATTGAAAAGCTGGGCGGCATGGGCGGCATTATGAACATGCTGCCCGGCATGGGCAAAGTGAAAAAACAAATGGAAGGCATGGACCTTCAGAAAAAAGTTTTTAATCATCAGCTCGCCATCATAAGTTCGATGACCAAGCAAGAACGCCGCAACCCAAAAATTATGGATGGCAAACGCAAAAAGCGCGTGGCTGCAGGCAGCGGCACCAAGGTTGAAGAAATAAACAAGCTGCTCAAAATGCACCTGCAAATGGCCGGCATGATGAAGCAGATGGGCCAAGGCAAAGGCATGCTTGGCAAACTGATGGGCGGCAAGGGAGCGCCTGATGCCGCCGAATTGGAAAAGATGCAGGCCGAACTGGCCGCGATGGATCCAAACGCTATCCCCGCCGATTTGAAAGACATGATGCAGGGCGGCTCCCTTCCCGAAATGCCGAAATCCCTGCCGGGTCTCGGCGGCGGCCTTCCCGGCCTCGGTGTATTGCCGGGCCTCGGCGGCGGCAACCCTTTCAAGGGCTTTCCGGGGAAGAAGAAATGACATGGCCATTGAACTTGAATCCGCGCGACTGCGCCTCAGACAATGGCGCGAAGATGACGTCGGGCCGCTGCTCGCCTTCTACAATGACCCCGTGTCTGAAAGCATTTACGGCGCAGGCTTCACGCGGGCCGACATCTGGCGGCGCATCGCCCTTTTCGTCGGTCACTTCCATTTGCGTGGCTTTGGCCCGTGGGCGCTCGAAGAAAAAACTTCAAAATCATTCGTGGGTCATGGGGGCCTCTGGTTTCCCGAAGGCTGGGATGATGTTGAGGTTGGCTACGGCATTGCGCCGGAACACCGCCGCAAGGGTTATGCGGCTGAAGCGGCACTCTGCGCCCGCA
>JAYUPT010000310.1:0-5720 GCA_043759965.1 Aestuariivirga sp.
CGTGATCGGCGCACCTGTAAAACCACCCGGAAATTCTTCAGTAATAAACCCAGTGGAAAGCGCACCCGATTGCCAACGCGCATTGCCCATAATCGCGGATAAAAACGGAATGTTATGGCGAATGCCTTCAATTTGAAATGCGTCCAGCGCATCTGCCATGGCGGCAATCGCCTCAGCCCGCGTTGGTGCGTGCGTGCAGAGTTTGGCAATCATTGGATCATAATAAATCGAAATCTCACCCCCTGCCCCAACGCCCGTATCATTGCGTACCGTAACGCCATTTGAAATTTGCTCCGTAGGCGGATGATATTTCACCAAGCGGCCAATCGAAGGTAGAAAATTACGCGTTGGGTCTTCGGCATAAATGCGGGCTTCTATGGCCCAACCATTAAGCTTCACATCTTCCTGCCGCAGCTTCAACTTTTCGCCATAAGCCACGCGGATCATCTGTTCGACAAGATCAACGCCCGTCACCAATTCCGTCACCGGGTGTTCCACCTGCAGCCGCGTGTTCATTTCGAGAAAGAAGAATGAACGGTCTTGTGCGGCCACAAATTCAACTGTGCCAGCACTGTCGTAATTCACCGCCTTGGCCAGCGCCACCGCCTGCTCACCCATGGCTTTGCGCGTGGGCTCATCGAGTAAGGGCGAAGGCGCTTCCTCCACCACTTTTTGATTGCGACGCTGGATGGAACATTCACGTTCACCCAAATAAATCACATTGCCATGTTTATCGCCCAGCACTTGAATTTCAATGTGGCGGGGATTGGTGATGAATTTTTCAATGAAAACCCGATCATCACCAAATGAGTTTTTCGCTTCGGATGTGGCGCGTTCAAAACCTTCACGCACCTCTGATTGCGCGTGAGCAATGCGCATGCCCTTGCCGCCGCCGCCAGCCGAGGCTTTGATCATCACCGGATAGCCAATGCCATCGGCAATTTTCACCGCTTCATCAGCATCTTTTATAATGCCCATGTAACCCGGCACTGTGGAAACTCCTGCAGCGCTAGCTGCTTTTTTGGAAGCAATTTTATCGCCCATCGCATCTATGGCATGTGGATTGGGGCCGATGAATGTTAGGCCCGCATCGGAACAAGCTTTTGCGAAAGCTGATCGCTCCGAGAGAAATCCATATCCTGGATGCACAGCCTCAGCACCAGTCTGCTTGCACGCTTCAATTATCTTTTCGATCACCAAATAACTTTGCGATGCCGGAGCTGGCCCAATGTTCATTTTCTCATCGGCAATTTCCACATGCATAGAGCGCGCATCAGCATCAGAATAAACCGCCACAGTTTTAATGCCCATGGCGCGCGCAGTTTTTATAATGCGGCAGGCAATTTCGCCACGATTGGCGACTAGAATTTTCTTGAACATCGCATCCCAACTTTTGTTTTAGAAAGTTGTAGGCGATGAAACGCCGAGGTGCAAACTCATTCCAGTTTTCGCCCTGCCATTGAAATTTTAGTATCATTGTGCAAAGCTCATTCGCGGCGAGGCTGAATATCAGCCAAAGCCAAAATCAGAGACTACAACGAAGGAGGCTAATATGACCGCCTATAATGTTGTGCGTTTTAAAGTGAAACCTGGCCAAGAGCAGGCTTTTATAGACATCCACAAAACTGCAACGGCCTTTGATGGAATGCGTGATGGCGCTTTGATCAAAACTGGTGATCGCAGTTATTGCATCGTTGTGAAGTGGGATAATTTCGACACGATTGTCGCCTCCCGCCCCAAGATGATAGCCATGCTCGACAGCATGAGGCACATGCTGGAAGATCTGGGCGGTGGCCTTGGTCTAACAGACCCAGTGTCTGGCCCGGTTGTGGTGGACCTGATGCACACATAAAAACTGGCGACAAGGTGCCGCCAGTTTAGGTAAACACGTCATAACATCGCCACAGCTATTGATGCCTGTTGGTGAGAGGAGGAAAATATGGTCAAATCTAATCCCATCCACCAGCTTACAATTGCGCCGATGGCAGTAGCACTGCGCAACATGGCCGACATTTTGGACAAAGCCGAACGCCACGCCACCGCAAGCGCCATTCCACTTGAGCGCTACTTGCAAGCGCGCCTATTTCCCAACATGTTCAACTTGCTGCAACAGGTGCAATATATTTGCTATCTCGCGGTGGATTATGCCCGCCACTTTTCCAGCGCAGCTCCCCCGCGCGTGGGTTATGATGAAGCCACCTGGCCAGACCTGCGGCAAAGCCTTGCAACCGCGGCTGTTTATCTGGAAGCAATTTCCCCAGAGAGCGTGGCCATGCAAGCCGAAAAAACCCTGCCCACTTTTATGGATGCCAGCAAAGGCATGAGTGCCGTAAACTACGCCGCCAACGTCATCATCCCCGACCTCCATTTCCACACCGTAATCGCTTACGCCCTGCTGCGCCACAATGGTGTTCCGCTGGGCAAATCGGATTATTTGGGGAAATTGGATACGGTGGCCATGGGGTAGAGGGCCTTTCTCCACTAACCCCTTCTCCCGTTTGCGTGAGAAGGAAGGAACGGGCGGGATTAGGTTTAAACGGATGGTGGGGTGATGTAATTCACCGCCACCGAACTCCTAAAAACTCAATTGATAACTGGTAACGGATCAGGTGTGTCAATAGCCGCTAGTTTTTGATAAAGGGTTTTCGCTTTTTCAAGCCTACCGTTTGCCGCTTTGTCTGGTTTTCTCCGCTCTGTTTCGGACCAAGCATCCGCACGCTTCTCTTCCTTAGCCAAAAAAAGAGCAGTCGCAGCAAGTTCTAACTCAACAGCATCAGCAGCAGATGCAATTTGGCAAAGTTCAACACGCGCTGCTGAAACTGTATCAGGACGCTGCTCATCTGTTGTATAAACAGAATAACTCCCACCCCAAGTCGTCAATTCTTCCTTCTCTTTAATCATTCCAAGCAAATGCGCCTCACGAGATGCAGATGCAACAGCCTCGCTATATGGGCCATAATGCTTATAGAGAAACGGCAATTTTTCCTCCTCCAAGCCAGAAGCAACAAGAACATAAGTAAGCTTCTGCAGCTTGGTGCGGCCAACAACTTGTCCACCAGCATCTCTGACAATGTTAGCCACAATATTTGTTAATTTTTTTGACATTCGGCAATTCCCTCCGTTATTGCTGAATTAACTTCAGACACAATTTCAGTGTTATCTTTTGAATAGTAAACTCTAAGCAGCTTAAATTTCTGCAACGCACTCACAACACCCGAACGCTCTTTCAAATCAACAAGTCCATTGCCTGAGCGAACCATAATCTGGTTGAGTGGACCCTTCGATCTATCAACGTCCTTGTAAGGTGAACGCTCAGCCTCATCAATCAGCAGTTTCGGTAAAGATTGGTCTTCATTAACTGCAGAGTCATTGGTTAATTTGGCTTTAACCAATGCGCAACACCTATCGATCAAGGGTAAAATTTCCGGCGAATTCAAACACGTAGGATCAATTTTATTTGCAATAACATCCCGCACATCAAAACATTTTAGTAATCTGCGATCTCTGAGTCGTTGAGAGAACTCTGAAACAAGCGGATCCATTGCTTCAGACATCAAAGATAAAGAACCAGTTACCACAGTGTCATCAAGCAGAAGTGCAATCTCCACACCCTCCGGATTCTCAGCAAAACGAATTAATGGATGGCGGAAGGACAAACCAGTTTTGTCTGCATCGCCATTGCGCACAAGCGTCACGATCCGTACAATCAATTCTTCGAATAGTTTTTCTGCACCACGAGTTGTCTTATGAAAATAAACAGTTGGATAAAGCTGAAAAAGACCCAAAACAAAAGCTTCCGCAGCATGAACTGCTTTTGGGCCGATAACAAAGGTCTCGACAGGACTAAGAAGCGTATCTTCGACGCCTTGAGCAACTTTATCGATCTCCAAGTTAGCAAGCAGCCATCTAAAATCAATTCCAGCATGTTGCGAGCCTGCCATAAAACGATCTCTCCGAATATAGTCCAAACGATCTGCATCAAACTGGCTCGACACAACTGCATGATGTACAGTTTTCACGCCATTTTTCTTGATAATGTCAGCAACATCATCCGAAAAACATTTGCCCATCTCCCTATTCAGTACATCCGCAATCTCACCAGATCGGATTAACTCTTCACTCAAAGTTTCATGATCAGCCAACTTCAAATTGAGACGTCGTCCGACGGTTTCAAAAGCATGGCTAAAGGGGCCATGACCAACATCGTGAACTAAAGCTGCTGCAAGAGCGTGATTTTCTCTGGTATCTTGCCTCGCACCTGTTTGACGCTTCACGATTTCCATCAGCTGACGTGCCGTATGAAAAACACCAACACTGTGGGCAAAACGCGAATGAGTTGCACCAGGATAAACAAATTCAGAAAACCCTAATTGCTTGATCCGACGAAGTCGCTGAAAAGGCCTTGTTTGCAAAACATTCCAAAGTGTTCCCTCAAGCTGAGACACCTCTGGCCCATCAAAAACAATCAAGTCGTGAATAGGATCGCGAATGCGTTGCTGCTTATTTGCTTTCATCGAAGACTCAACAATGTTCTATTTATGTTCTATTTTGATAACATCGATCTTTCATTAAAGCAATACATTATCACCTCTTCCCTGCCCTGTTAACTCCACTCACCACAGCCTTCAAACTCGCCACCACGATGTTCTTATCTATCCCCACGCCAAAAAGTGAACTGCCATCGGCCAGCCGCAATTCAACATAGGCAATCGCTGCGGCGTTGGCGCCGTGGCCCATGGCGTGTTCTCTGTAGTCGGCCACGTCGAAGCTGATGCCGCTGTCTTTTCTAATTGCATCAACGAAACCATCGACAGGGCCGTTGCCGTGGCCTTTTATAGTTTTAGGTTTGCTATCCACCATCAACTTTGCAGTGATGGGTTGGTCGCCGTGGTCGGATGTTGCGTGGTGTTCCACGAATTGATAGCGGCCATTGCCTTCAAGATATTCACTCTCAAATGCAGCCCACAGCCTACTCGCTTCCACCTCCACGCCTTCGCCATCAGCGATTTGCTGCACGACTTTTGAAAACTCAATTTGCAAGCGCCGTGGCAATTCAATGCCGTGTTCGGTTTCCATAATATAGGCAATGCCGCCCTTGCCGCTTTGGCTGTTGATGCGCACAACGGCTTCATAACTGCGGCCCAAATCCATCGGGTCAATCGGCAAGTAAGGCACTTCCCACAAAGGCTGATTGCTGGCCTTCATGTGTTTGAAGCCTTTGTTGATGGCATCCTGATGTGAGCCACTAAACGCCGTGAACACCAATTCGCCTGCATAAGGGTGGCGCGGGTGCACGGGCAATTGCGTGCAATATTCCGCCATGCGGATGAGATCATTCACATTGGAGATATCCAAGTTTGGGGCCACACCTTGCGTGAACAGGTTCATGGCCAAGGTGATCAAATCCACATTGCCGGTGCGCTCGCCATTGCCAAACAATGTGCCTTCCACGCGGTCTGCGCCTGCCATTAATGCCAGCTCAGTTGCGGCCACGGCGCTGCCCCTGTCATTATGCGGGTGCAGCGAGATGATGATGCTGCTCCGGTTTTTTACATTGCGGCAGAACCATTCAATCTGATCGGCATGAATGTTCGGCGTGGCCATTTCCACTGTTGAAGGCAGATTGAGAATGATTGGTTTTTGTGGTGTGGGGCGAATTTCATCCATCACCGCTTCGCAAATTTCCACAGCATAATCCAGCTCGGTTCCGGTGAAGCTTT
>JAYUPT010000311.1:0-5713 GCA_043759965.1 Aestuariivirga sp.
AAACTGCGCCCGAAAATCCTTCACCCTATTGCTATTTGATGGCTTGACGTACAGCGCAATCAAGTCTTTGTTGCATTGCAACAGAACCATGACAAAAAAACCAACCCAGCAAATTACCTATTTTGGAAAAGACATTACCAAAGATCAAAGCTTTGACGCTCAACAGCTTGGCCACAAAGCTGCTGGCCTGTGTTCAATGGCAGTGCTTGGCTTGGCGGTGCCGCCTGGATTTGTGCTATCTGTTGAGGCCTGTCGCGCCATTGCCGCGAATGATGGTGAAACAATAGCTGCCTTAAAAACACAGATAGACCAAACCTTGCAGGTTCTCGCGTCTGAAACGGGCTGTGCCATCGGCGATCCACGCAATTTGCTGCTTTTGGCCGTGCGGCCAAGTGCACCAGTTGCTTATCCCGGAACGCTTGAAGCGGTATTAAATCTTGGCCTCAATGATGAAACCGTAGAAGGTCTGGCCAAGTCCTCAGGCGATGCCCGCTTTGCCCATGAATGTTACCGCCGCTTCATTCAAAACTATGCCCATGTGGTGATGGGCGATGACCCGGCAGCCTTTGAAGACTTGCTCAATTGGTTTATCGAAGAACGGGGCTATGTCTCGGCCTCTGAAATCAAAACGTCTGATGCCCGTGAGTTGACGTCGCGTTTCAAATCTCAACTTGAAACCCACGGCGCCCAAGCTTTCCCCCAAGATGTGAGCGAGCAGCTTTGGTCCACCATCACAGCACTTGTGCGCGGTTGGAATGGCCCGCGCGCCAAAACCCAAAGGAAGCTTCATGGCGTGGATGCTGATGCTGGCCTTGCCATCATTGTGCAAGCCATGGTTTTTGGCAATCAATCAGAAAATTCAGGCGCAGGTTTTGCAGCCTCGCGCCATCCACAATCGGGTGAAGCGCTTTTGCAAGGTCAATATGTGCAGCAAGCTCAAGGCCCAGATTTGATAGCAAGACTCCGGCAGAGCTGGCCCCTGACGGATGGTGCAAAAACCTTTGCTGCCGCCATGCCAGATGCCTTTGCTGAGTTGCACGCTGCCATCACAAAATTGGAATTGCATGTGCGCGATGCAATAGAGGTTGATTTCACCATCGGCCAAGGCCAGTTATGGTTTTTGGAATTGCGACCCGCGCGAAGATCCACCGTTGCGGCCCTAAAAATAGTCACTGATTTGGCCAAGCTTGGCCACATCACGAGGGGCGATGCTTTGTTGCGCATTGATCCCTTATCGCTCGATCACCTGTTGCACTCGACACTCGATCCCGATGCAAAGCGCGAGCTGGTGGCCCAAGGCCTGCCGGCATCGCCGGGTGCTGCATCAGGCATGATCATTTTTGATTCAGCCGAAGCACGCGATTTGGTGGGGCAGGGCTTGCGGGTTATTCTAGTGCGCCCCGAAACCACGCCGGAAGATATTAAAGGCGTTCATGTGGCTGATGGTGTTTTAACCACCAGAGGTGGCATGACCAGCCATGCCGCCGTGATAGCCAGAACCATGGGCAAGCCTTGTGTTGCCGGTGTTTCAAGCCTCAAGATTGATGTGGCCGAAGGCACCCTCAAAGCCCCGGGCCTTACCTTACGCAAAGGAGATGTGATCACCATTGATGGTAGCACGGGCCATGTGCTCAAGGGCGAAGTCGCAGTGATTAAACCATCGCTGTCGGGTGATTTTGCAACACTTCTCGACTGGGCGGATCAAGCTCGGCGCATGGCTGTGAGGGCCAATGCCGAAACCCCGCATGATGTGCGCACCGCGCGTGATTTTGGTGCGCAAGGCATTGGCCTTTCGCGCACTGAGCACATGTTCTTTGAGGGCGACCGCATTATAGCCATGCGTGAAATGATTTTGGCAGATAGCGAAAAAGATCGCCGTTCAGCCTTGGCAAAAATCTTGCCAATGTTACGCTCAGATTTTGAAGCCTTGTTTGAAATCATGGCGGGAATGCCTGTCACCATCCGCCTGCTTGATCCACCCTTACATGAGTTTTTGCCCGGCGATGGTGATGATATGGTGCCAGTGGCACAGGCTTTGGGGGTTGCGCCTGCGGCTTTACGCAAACGTGTGGCGGAACTGCGTGAACAAAACCCCATGCTTGGGCACCGTGGTGTTAGGCTGCTTTTATCTTATCCTGAAATTACTGAAATGCAGGCCCGCGCTATATTTGAGGCCGCCGTGAATGTGCAGAAGACAACTGGTAAAGCACCCATCCCTGAAATCATGGTGCCGCTGGTTTCTTCGCGTGCCGAGCTTGATGCCGTGCGCGCTCGCATTGATGCTGTGGCCAATGATGTGAAAAAAGAATCAGGTGAAACCATCACCTATTTGGTGGGCACCATGATCGAACTTCCCCGTGCCGCTCTCCAGGCGCGTGAAATTGCCCAGTCGGCCGAATTTTTCTCTTTCGGCACCAATGATTTAACCCAAACTACATTTGGCATTAGCCGCGATGATAGTGCCAAGTTTATCTCTGAATACACCGCCCGTGGAATTTTCCCCCGGGATCCTTTTGCATCTTTGGATGTTGCGGGGGTGGGCGAACTCATTGGATTTGCAGTCGAAAGAGGGCGCAAAGGCCGGCCAGATATTAGCCTAGGCATTTGTGGGGAACATGGCGGCGATCCAGATTCCATTTCCTTCTGCGAGCAAGTGGGGCTGGATTATGTCTCTTGCTCACCTTACCGCGTGCCTATAGCCAGGCTGGCCGCAGCCCAAGCAACGCTTAGAGTTGCCAATAAAACTTAGCAAATTCATGCAGTTAACCATTGTACTAATAAATCGTTTATACGGCGGAAAAATGGCTTCTTTGGGTTGTTCGCATGGTTAACCTATGCTAAACGCGAATGAGATATGGTTAGTCAAAGGGCAAGTTTGCTCTTTTAGTGAAAGTGAGAACTCGAGCATTGGCACAAAATCCTCGTCAACTTCAGCAGCGCCGCCGTACGGGCCTTCATTTTGAAGAGCCTTTGCCCGCACGCAGTGGATTGAGTGAGTATGTGCCATTTGTATTTGCTGGTCTGATGTTGGTTACAGCTTTTGCATTTGCCGGCCACTACATTGGCCGCAATGCCATTGCGAATACCGTTGTAAATGATGAATTTCTGCCTTTGATCAGTCCAACCTCGGCCTTGGCCAGCAAAAGTTCACTTTTGCCTGAAAATGAATCCTTCGCTATTATCAATATGAATAATTTGCGTACGCAATCAGTGATGCTGGAAGGCAAAGGCGATCTTGAAGGCTTGGATTTGATGGACCCTGTTCCAGCGCCTCTGCCGAAATCCAAAACGAAACTTGCCAAGATTAATAAGGACGTGAAAATTGTTCCTGTTAGCATTGACCTCAATAATCCAGATGGCGAGGCCGTTGCAACCAAGCGTTTGGCGGTCGATCCCGAACAGCCCAACGTGGCTAAAACCTTCAAACTCAAAACTGCCGAAAAGCAAAAAGTTGTAGCCCAGCGCCGCGTTCGCCTTGCAGAAGAAAATTGCTTGGCTCGCGCGGTTTATTTTGAAGCCCGATCTGAATCTGATATGGGCCAATTGGCGGTGGCCAAAGTTATTCTCAACCGTGTGAAATCACCAAAATTTCCGAAGTCAATTTGCGGTGTGGTTTATCAGGGTTCGGGCAATCGCAACTCGTGCCAATTCTCGTTTGCCTGCGATGGCCAGCCAGATGATGTGAAACAACCTGCCGCCTGGGACCATGCCAAGAAAATTGCGCAGCGTGCAATTGCTGGCGATCCTGCTGTTGCGATGATGGGAAAAGCCACCAATTATCACGCAGATTATGTGAAGCCGAAATGGGCAAAGAACATGCGCCGGCTGAGCAAAATTGGCCGCCACATTTTCTACGCTAACGGCTAATGCGTTTTGACTTTTCACAGAAAAGTCAAAATCGCCCTAAAACCGCAAAATAAACGGCTTGCCCTCAAACGCATGAGCGCCACGGCCAATGCTTTCCACAGCTTTAAGCATACGACCTTCACGGCTTAATATCTGATCAACCTGATGCGTAATCATCTGGTTTGGCGTGGCTGAGGGTGAGGCCTCTCTTAGAACTTGCGCCAATTCCATTTCGTCAGCCTCTGGCTGCAACACACAAAGGGCCACAAATGCCGAAGCTGTAGAGCGGCTAATGCCAGCCCAACAATGAATGAGCAATGGTTCTGCCTGTTTCCAATTTTTGATAAATTCAACCAAGCGCAACGCGTCCGCTGCTCTCGGTGAAATCAAACCCGCTGCAGGTGCGTTGATGTCATTAAAGGTGAGGCGCAAATGGTGCGGGTGCTCAATGCCTGCAAAATCACGGTGCGGTGTTTCTGGCCCCAAAATGCTGATCACAGATTTGGCCGCATATAAATCAATCTGGCTCTGCGCCGCGCTTAATCCGCACACAATAATCATGGCCCCACCAACTTTCTAAAAACCGCTAAGAACTGTTCCTTTGCTTCATTGGTGGAAAGCGGTTCTATATTTTGAAAGGTCGCAGTCAATCCTTTGGGCCGCCCAAAAAACTTTTCAGATTCTGCAATGCTAAAGCCTGCCAGTTGCGTGGCTTCCAAATAGGCTGCCATCTTGTCGGCCTCTTTGACTTTACTTTCCAACTCGTCGGTGGCCTTCGCAGGTAACCCAAAGCGCACATGAATGGCGGCCATTAAACGATACTCGAAGGCTTTATAATCAACGCCAAGTGCGGCTTTAAATGGCGAGATCATATCGCCAATCACATATTCAGGGGCATCATGCAGCAGCGCCACCAAACGGGGGCCACGGCCAACACCTTTGTTGCAATGATGAAAAATTGCTTCCACCAAAACACAATGCTGCGCCACTGAAAAACTATGGTCACCGCGCGTTTGCCCATTCCAGCGGGCAACGCGGGCCAAGCCATGGGCAATATCTTCAATTTCAATATCTAACGGTGATGGATCGAGCAAATCCAAGCGCCGGCCCGAAAGCATCCGCTGCCATGCGCGAGGACCACTCATCGCGCCAGCCTCTTCACGGCCTCATGGCGGTGGCAGGAGGTCATGTGATCATTGTAAAAACCAGTGGCCTGCATGAAAGCATAAACAATCGTGGGGCCAACAAATTTAAATCCGCGCCTTTTCAAATCCTTGGATATTTTCTCAGCCAGCGGTGTGGATGTTGGAACCTGCTTCATATGTTCAATTTTGCTATTGATGGGTTTGCCATCTACAAAATCCCATAGATATTTTGAAAAATCGTCGATCTCCAAATAAGCTTTCGCACCTAAAACCGTGCCATCAATCTTGAGGCGGTTGCGCACAATGCCAGCATCTTGCATGAGCGCATCAGTTTTGCGCGTGTCATATTTCACAATCACCTCTGGCTTGAAGCCATCAAAGGCTTTACGGAAATTTTCACGCTTGCGTAAAATCGTAATCCACGAAAGTCCAGCCTGAAAACCATCGAGAATAAGTTTTTCAAATAACGCGCGGGAATCATATTCTGGCACCCCCCAATCGGTATCATGATAATGCACATAAAGTGGATCAATGCCGCACCAGCCACAGCGGCAAATGCCATCAGCATGAATCATAATGCTCTCACTTGAATTGAAATTGTGCCCGCGAGTAAAGGCGCAGTTGCATCCGCCAAACGATCGGTGCGGATCAAAGCCAAAGCCTTTTGCCCAACAGACGACAAAACCTCGCCAATCAAAACGGCACCACTGCGAATCTCAGTG
>JAYUPT010000312.1:0-2326 GCA_043759965.1 Aestuariivirga sp.
GCCGTGCTGAAAATTGATGTGCGCGATGAAGATTTGCCGACGTTGAATTTGGCCAATTCTGATAATTTAGAAATTGGCGATTTGGTGTTGGCCATTGGCAACCCATTTGGTGTGGGTCAAACTGTGACCAGTGGAATTATCTCCGCTCTTGCCCGCACCAGTGTTGGCATCAGCGACTATCAGTTTTTCATTCAGACAGATGCTGCCATCAACCCCGGCAATTCGGGTGGCGCACTCGTCAATATGCGCGGTGAATTGATTGGCATTAACACGGCGATTTTTTCAAAATCGGGTGGCTCGGTTGGCATTGGTTTTTCAATTCCGGCCAATATGGTGGCCACGGTTTTGCAAGCAGCCGAATCAGGTACGCAAATTGTGCGGCCTTGGCTTGGGGCTGATTTTCAAGACGTAACACCTGACATTGCAGACTCTTTGGGGTTTGCGCGGCCTGAAGGTGCGTTGATTGTGAACCTCTTTCCGCAAAGTCCACTTTTGCAGGCGGGCATGCGGCGCGGCGATGTTATTGTGGCCATTGATGGCAAGACCTTGGAAAATGCGCGTGAACTTGGATACTTGATTGCCACCACTCATGTGGGCGATACAAAGTTTATTGAGTTTCGCCGTGGGGCCAGTTCTCGCCAAGCCACAGTTAAATTGATTGCAGCGCCTGAAACTGTGAGGCGCCAAGAAACCTTAATCAGTGGTGAAACGCCATTAGCGGGGCTGCTGGTTGCCAATCTTTCACCTGCGGTTGCTGATGAAGTTGATTTGCCAAATGATGCCATTGGTGTTGTGGCGTTGGATGTGAAGCAGGGGCCAGCGCAGCAATTTTTCCGCAAGGGCGATATTATTCTTGATGTGAATGGCACGACCATTGATTCCGTTAACACGCTGCGGGGCATTTTACAGAAATCGCCCGGGCGTTGGGTAATTGGCTTTCAGCGTGGTGGCCGCAAAGCTTATTTGCGTCTCGGCTGATGTCATCACTATTTGATGCAGGTGGAGTGACGAAAGAGGGGCCACGGCCACTGGCGGATCGGTTGCGGCCCACAAAATTATCAGACGTTGTGGGGCAAGATCATTTGGTTGGTCCGCAAGGTTCGCTCACGCGCATGTTGGCTTCTGGGCGCATTCCATCAATTATTTTATGGGGCCCGCCTGGAACTGGCAAAACTACAATTGCACGGTTGTTGGCTGGTGAAACCGGTTTGGTGTTTGAGCAAATGTCGGCAGTATTTTCCGGCGTTGCCGATTTAAAGAAAGCGTTCGAGCAAGCCAAAATGCGCCGCGAGCAAGGGCGGGCGACACTACTTTTTGTCGATGAGATTCATCGCTTTAACAAATCGCAGCAGGATTCATTTTTGCCCTATGTCGAAAATGGCACCATCACTCTGGTGGGGGCTACCACAGAAAATCCATCGTTTGAACTCAATGGCGCTTTGCTCTCGCGTGCGCAAGTTTTGGTGCTGGATCGATTGGAGCCGGAATTCCTCAGTGCACTGATCAATCGCGCCGAGATTTATGAGAAACGCAAACTGCCAGTGGATGACGATGCTCGCGCGGCGCTAATCAATATGGCCGATGGCGACGGGCGCTATTTTTTGAATTTGGTGGAAGAGATTTTTGCTTCTGTGCCAGAGGGCGCTGCACCATTGGATTCTGAGGCCTTGGGCAAGGTGGTTGCAAAGCGCTTGCCGCTTTATGACAAGGCTGCGGATGGGCATTATAATCTAATCTCTGCACTTCATAAATCAGTGCGGGGGTCTGATCCGGATGCAGCCCTCTATTATTTGGCGCGGATGCTGACGGCTGGAGAAGACCCGCTGTTCCTCGCGCGGCGCATTGTGCGTATGGCCATTGAGGATGTGGGATTGGCCGACCCTGAAGCCGTGAAGCAGGCGCTGGCCGCCAAAGACGTTTACGATTTTTTGGGTTCACCTGAAGGTGAATTGGCATTGGCGCAGGCTGTGGTTTATGTTGCCACCGCGCCCAAATCCAATGCAGTTTATACGGCATTCAAAGCTGCTATGAGCCGGGCCAAGGAAACAGGTTCATTGGCCCCGCCTAAAATTATTTTGAATGCGCCCACCAAGCTGATGAAAGATCAGGACTATGGTTCTGGCTATCAATATGACCATGATGAGCCGGATGCATTTTCCGGCCAAAACTATTTTCCACCTGAAATGGGCCGCGAGAAATATTACACTCCGGTGGAGCGTGGCTTTGAGCGCGATGTGAAAAAGCGTTTAGAGTTTTGGGCCAAGCTGCGCAAAGAGCGGCAATAAAAAGGCCGCGATTTCTCGCGGCCTTTGGAGTTTGCGCGGAA
>JAYUPT010000313.1:0-5695 GCA_043759965.1 Aestuariivirga sp.
ACCCTGCCCTTTTGTTTGGCGATTAGACGAAAAAATTAGTTGGAAAGTACAACCGACGTAATTGAACGGATGCCATCTGGCACCGGCACAGCAGTAGCGCCATAGTCAGAGTTAAGAACCAGATTCGGCCCTTGTTCAACTGAGATGCGTTCAGCTACAATTGCCGTGTAGGCTGATTTTTCACCCACATTTGCATTCGGATCAACAACTAAGGTGGCATGAGGAAAATAAATCGTACCCGTCAAAGTATGCGCATTTGAAGCGCTAATTTTATGAATGCGTATATTAGTCATTTTTGGATCATCAAAAAATAGCAGACCAGCCATCGAACCCGTTTCAGCCCCACTCAGATCAATTGTGGCGTTATCCGTAAACCAGAGCATACCAATCAGGCCCGTCATGAAAAAGCTAACATTCTTGCCTTTTATCGTGGCTGAATTCTTCACACGGAACAAACCATCCTTCATAACATATGTACCTTCGGTCAATGTTGCGATGGCTGAATTTTCAACTCTTAGACCACCACAATAGACCCCGGGATTCAAAGTCACACTTCCGCTTGAGACCACCCTGTTAGTATAGTTGCATGCGCCATAAGTAGGAGCAGCTCTAGAAGCAAGCGGGTCAGGAACAGCCGGACAATCCGTCAAAACTGTTACAATTGAATTTAACAAAGAAGTCAGTATCGAGCCACCTTTGTAAAATATGCCACCCGACGAGCACACCATTGCAGCCGAAATAGTCGAAGCACCACCTAAGTAAATTGCGTTCTTATCGGTGCTATTGGCATAAACACCGCAGCCATTGGCTTCTAAATGTGCGTCTGTCTGCATTGAAAATCCATAAGGCCCGGATTTTGACAATGCCAACACGCATACTTTAGTTTCCCCAGCGAGTGAAGCAGTGGACTTCGAAATTACTGGCGTCACGTCCGAACTGATAAATTGAGCAAAAAATGGCGTCCAAACTTCCGTCACCGTAACAGTCACACTGCCCTTGCTGCGATCTATCGAAACGTCGCCAACAGCATTTGCAGCTTTGCTTTTCAGTTGCTCTGTTAAAAAGGCCAACGCAGATTGCTTAATTGTAGTATCGGTAGCGCTTGCGAGCGACAATTCTTTTGCACCTGCCAATGCCGCTGCATCGCCAGCAGTTTGCAAGTTTGAACGCTTCATGGAAAGCGTTCCGAAATCCACACCAACACCAACCACGCCGAGCAGCACTGGCAGAGCCAATGCAAAAGTGACCAGCGTTGTGCCGCAGGTGTTCAAGAGCAAGCTCTTAAATGAACCACATTTACGAACAGAACCCTGAAATCTAAAATTCAAAACCCTCAAGATCTTCTATCACTCCAAACTTAACTCAATAAGTTCTACAACTTAACTCTACTCGTCTTCAGTTTAGCACAATGGCTGCTAAGACTCATTTGAATAAATAATTAAAATTTGATCGACTTTTGCCCAATTAGGTTAATATTACATTCATCAGCGAACCAGAATCGAAGGAATAGTGAGATAAAACCAACCATAAGCTGTTGCGAATGCCAAACGGCTCAGGGAATATCAGTTCGCAATACTCGCAATTCATTTACCACCAACTTTCAATCGGCTTTAAGGCATCAATGTTAGTAATCATTCCTTGAGATGGGAACTTTGATGCAGAAAACTTATTATGGCACCACTGGCATTGGCCTCAAAATTGCGCGGCTTGTGGCCATTTCAGTGCTATCTGCCATGATCATCTTGGCCATCATGTTGATGATGAGCCAGGTGCGTGAATCGATTACCTCAAAACATAAAAACTTAGACTCTGTGGGCTATGCATTTGCCGCAGCAATGGCGGAAAATATCGAAGCGCAAAACCGTGGTGAAATTCAAAAAGTGCTGCGCTCCATTGCGCGCCTGCCCGATATCGTCCACGCCGCCGCCGTCAACAAGAAGGGCAATACTATCGCTTCGATGGGCAATGCTACATTTTTGGAGAGTGATCTCATCAGTAGCGATTCAGGTCTCTGGAAAATGCTAACCATGGGCAACATGGCAGTATCTGTGGATATTATTCGCGGCGGGGCTTCAGTTGGTAAACTGGTTTTGATTGCTGACATCTCCGACATTCGGCAAAGCCTTCTCAAAACATTGCTCACGACTATAGTTGCTTCCTTCCTTGCTTCACTTTTGGCCACTCCAATCTCAAGGCCATTGCAGCGAAAAATTACCGGTCCAATTGTAAGACTTACAGCCTCCATTCAAAAGGTTCGTGAAACCCGCAGTTTTCAGCCAGCGGAAATAACTGGCGCCGAAGGCGAAACCAAAGTTCTCGTTGATACTTTTAACAGCATGATTACTGACATTCATAACCGCGATAACGCCCTGCAAAAATTAGCTTATTTTGACCCCCTCACGGGCTTGCCAAACCGAGTGAATTTTCAAAAAATCTTGAACACTATGTTGGCTGAAAATATTCCAATAACTTCCAAAAAAGCAGCCGTATTCTTACTCGATATTGATAACTTCCACGCCATCAATGATGCAATGGGACACAGCATAGGCGATGCCTTGCTGATGAACATAGCCGCCTTGCTTAATGAAGAGGCAAATGAAAAAACCCAGGTTGCCAGAGTTGGTGGCGATGAGTTCGCAATTATCGTTCCAGATATAGAAACATTTACACAAGCCGAAGACGCTTTAGCTCGCTTCATTGCAACACTCTATCGGCCTATCAAACTTTTGGGCCATGATCTTCACATCACGGCTTCAGTTGGTGCGGTGCTTTTGCCAAAAGACGGTTCCAACATGGGCGAAGTTCAGCGTCACCTTGACCTTGCTTTGCATGCCGCAAAACAATCCGGCCCAGGCCGGGTTTATTTCTATAATGATGAACTGAGCGAAAATATAAAAGAAGAGGCCGATCTCGCCCAAGGCTTGCGTGTGGCTTTGGCGCAAGGTGAACTTGAAGTTCATTTCCAACCCATTGTGAATTTGGTATCTGGAAAAACTGAAGGCTTTGAGGCATTAGCCCGCTGGGACCACCCTCTTAAAGGTTTGATTTCCCCTTCCAAATTTATCCCTATCGCCGAAAAATCTGGTCAAATTTCTGTTCTAGGAGATTGGGTGCTCGGAACTTCATGCAAGCAAGCCAAATCATGGATAGACCAAGGCCTGCCAGCACGCTTTGTTGCAGTAAACATATCTGCGGCCCAGATGCTGCAAGCAGGCTTTATTGAAAAAATACGCCGCGCCTTGCACGAGTCGCAGCTGCCTGCCCATCTCCTGTGTTTGGAATTAACCGAAAGTCTGTTTGTCGGAAAATCAATGGTAACTGTGCAGAGGCTATTGCATGAAATTAAAGCCATGGGCATTCGCACGGCTTTGGACGACTTTGGCACCGGCTATTCGTCACTTTCATATTTGGAACATCTGCCATTCGACAAACTGAAGATTGACCAAGCTTTCGTAAAAAACCTGCACACGGCCAAAAAACACGTGGACTTACTCCACGGCATCATCGACCTCGCTCATGCTCTTGGCATGACGGTGGTGGCCGAAGGTGCAGAAACACAGGAGCAACTTGAAATTCTCTCCAATCTAAAAGCCGACTCTGTGCAAGGTTTTGTCTATGCCAAGCCTGCGGTTGCCAGCATTGCTGCACAGCGCGCGACGGAAATCGACGAAAGTGCAAAACCCCAAAAAGGGGAGTTGGTGGGCCCGGCAGGACTTGAACCCGCAACCAAGCGGTTATGAGCCGCTAGCTCTAACCATTGAGCTACAGGCCCCCAATGGTGGCGCATGGCTACATTATTTTTTTCCACAAGGCTAGATCGTATTGTCGCAAATCTGTGCTAGAATGACTCGATGAAAAAGCAAAGCCTAACGCCCCAAGCTGCAGTTGAGCAGCTCATCACCCTCCATAAAACCGCAACCCAAGCCCTGCGCGATTGTTTGGATGCCTATTTCAAACATAAGACTGTGCCCACGCCTGAGCAGAAGCGCCAGTTCTGTTACCCTGAATTGCGCCTCACTTATACGTCCAGCGGCCTTCAGCCTTCAATCGGCAGGGCCTATGCCAAGTTCCAAGGCCCCGGCACTTATGTGACCACCATAACCCAGCCCGCCCATTTTAAGCGCTATCTGATGGACCAACTCACCCATCTGGCGCGCGATTATGACGCGACAATTGAGGTGGAACTTTCAACCCAGCAAATTCCATATCCTTATGTTTTGGAAAAGGGCAATGAATTTGGCTCTGGCCCAATCACCGCAGCCGAGCTTGCCTTACATTTCCCGATTCCAGATTTAGCTTTGGTGGGCGATGAAATTGCCGATGGCCAGTGGGACCAAAAATCCGATGAGCCGTTGCCACTTGCATTGTTTGATGCAGTGCGAGTGGATTATTCTCTGAAGCGTTTGCAACATTATTCCGGCACCCATTGGGGCCATTTCCAGCCGTGGATTTTGCTCACCAATTATCACCGCTATGTTGATCAGTTTATCAAATGGTCAGTCGAGCAATTGAATTTGGATGGCCCTTATGAAGCGCTGCATATTCCAGGTGGCAAATCCATTACACGCGGAATGACCCAAACTCAAATTGATGATGTGTATGCCTCAAGCCAATGGCACAAATTCCAAATGCCAGCTTATCATCTTTCAAGGCGCGATGGTGAGGGCGGTGTGACTTTAGTCAATATCGGCGTTGGCCCATCCAACGCCAAGAACATGGCTGATCATTTGGCCGTGTTGCGCCCGCATTGCTGGCTGATGATTGGCCATTGTGGTGGGCTTCGCCATTCGCAACGCATTGGGGATTATGTGTTGGCTCACGCTTATTTGCGTGAAGACAATATATTGGATGATGTGCTGCCGCCTGAAATTCCCATTCCAGCTCTCGCCGAAGTGCAGGTGGCTTTGCAAGAAGCCGCCGCCGCCGTGACAGGCGAAACCGGTGAAGCGCTTAAAGCCCGCCTGCGCACCGGCACCGTGGTAACCAATGATGATCGCAATTGGGAACTGCGCTGGACCGCAGAAAGAAAGCGCATCAACCTCTCGCGCGCCATTGCCATTGATATGGAGTCTGGCACGCTTGCCGCCCAAGGCTACAGGTTCCGCGTGCCATATGGCACATTGCTCTGTGTTTCGGATAAGCCCTTGCACGGCGAAATTAAATTGCCCGGTGCTGCCAACGCATTCTATGACCGCGCTGTGGGCGAACATTTGCTCATTGGCCTTGCAGCACTGGATAACTTGCGCCGAGATCGTTCTCGACTGCATTCCAGAAAACTGCGCAGTTTTGACGAGCCGCCATTCCGCTAACATAGACTTGCCGTAATTTTTTGGCACATGAAGTGCCCATGTGTACAAATTTCAATTCTTAAACTCGTCATTCCCGCGCAGGCGGGAACCCAGCTTTGCGACAAGCACATGTGTCAAAGCTGGGCCCCTGCTTTCGCAGGGGTGACGATTTAAGGGAGTGGGATAAAACCTTAACAATTGGGAATCACCGATGCTCAAATCATTTCTCACAATAGCACTTCTCCTAACATCACTTTCCACTGCTCAGGCCGAGGAGGCTAAATTGGTTCGCAGCATTTCCCTTTCCGGCCATGGTGAAGTTCATGCCAACCCTGATCTTGCACTCGTCAGCATGGGTGTTTTGTCTTCGGCAGCCACAGCGCGCGAAGCTTTAGATGCAAACTCAA
>JAYUPT010000314.1:0-5663 GCA_043759965.1 Aestuariivirga sp.
TCACAATTTTCGATGCAGTTTCTGTTTCTGGTTTTGGCCGCTGTGCTGGGCATGGCCTCGCCGCGCATGAAGGGATTGGTTGCCACAATCTTTTTTGCACTGATGATTGTGGGGTATGCAGTTTGGCCGCATTGGGTTTCAACTGGCGCAGTTAAAAGTTATGCGCTTGCCGCTGGTGAGCAGCAATTGAAAGTGGCTAGCTTCAACACCTATGCCAGTAACAAAGATTATCAAGGCATCATCAATTCAGTTTTGGCATTAGATGCCGATGTGGTTACGTTAATTGAGATGGAACAGGACAAGGCGGGTGTGCTTGCTGCACTGAAGCTGGAATATCCCTATCAAGTTGACTGTAACACTATTCGCAGTTGCCATCTTGCAATTATTTCGAAGTTTCCATTGATCGATTTTGATTCACAGGCCTTATGGGGTGGACCGCCTTATATCCGGGCATCACTTGGGCCGGAATTTGGTGGCCTTACTATTTTTGGTGTGCACACCACGCGGTTTCCGCATTCGCGCGCGCAGTTTAAACAAGTGAATGCTTTGGTGAAGTTGATTGAAACTTTGCCGGGCCGTTTTGTGATCATGGGAGATTTTAATTCCACGCCATTTTCACGGATCAATCAAACCGTGTCTCAAGGCTTGGGCTTTGCTCGTCTTACACAATTGCCAACATGGCCAGCGCGGGTTGGATTTCCGCAATTGGCCATTGACCATATTTTTGCAAGCCCTGGTATTCGCGCTTTAAGTGATGAGCGCATTGGCGACAATGCTGGGTCGGATCATTATCCAATCTCCATAGTGCTTGCCATTTCATCACCTTGAGTGTTGGTGAATGGCGCGTGAAGAAATCACGGTAAAATTGTAATTAAATTTATACAACCTATTGAAAATACTGTCTAAATTCCACATGCTTAAAAATTGAATAAAGCCTGATTCAATTTTTCTTAAGCGTGTCTTTTAACGCGGCATTGTTTTGCTTGGAGCAAATTCAACTCATCAAACGGGCCACAAAAACAGGTCCATAACAGATGGGGTTAAAAATGATTTCGAACGTACAGATTTTGCAATCTTTAAATCCGGTGCAGGTGGCAGCGGAAGATCTTTTTGCTTTGGGCATGGAATATTGCATGGGCAAAACTGTTCCACAAAATTATATTGAAGCACATAAGTGGTTTAACATTGCAGCCCTCAAGGGCAATGAATCTGCGCGTCAATATCGCTGCGAAATTTCGCGCGAAATGTCGCCACGCGATATTGCTGAAGCGCAGCGCCAAGCGCGTGCAGTTCTCACCATCCACTAATTAAGTTAGGCGTTAAACAAATGAGGCCCGCAAATGGAAATATCCAAGCGGGTCTTTTGGCTTTAAGCAGCAGGATAATTATAAAGCTAAGTGCTTGCACTTAGAGTCAAATCACGGCAAAAGCCGCCCAGCAGGAGACGTGGCCGAGTGGCTGAAGGCAACGGTTTGCTAAATCGTCATACGTTGTAAAGCGTATCGAGGGTTCGAATCCCTCCGTCTCCGCCAACACATACCATTAAGACTATGAATTTATTATATTATTTATAATTAACTAGGGTATTGCCCCACAACTTGCCCCACAGTCGGTAAGATTTGACGGTCATTTGAGGACTGCGGAAACGTAGATTGTACTGATTTGGCGGCTCTAGCCTTGGCGTGGATTGCAATTTTTAGCTGAACTTCGTAGCCTCTTGGTTTGGGAGTACACGCAACATGATTGGCAGATTTATAATAGGGATGTTCGCTATTGCGACCATGCAGCCCGCTGAAGCCAGTACCAAGAACCTAGATGACTCCGTACTACGAGCCATTCATCTTGAGGACCTAAAGACCTCTTCAGTTGCTCACCGAAAAGAGCTAGCAGATGCGGTACTGCAATACTGGCAAAGCTTTAATGAGCGCATTCCACGTAACTCGCCCGAAAACTATGCTTGGTTGGAAATGGAACTATCTAAGAGTGACAACCAGCGCTTGAATCAAGCTTTCTCCAGTCCCCAATATGCGTTATTCCATTTGGCGGGCACCGCAGAAAACTGTGAAAAAATTTCGGCTGATTTGGTCAAAGCAGTTGGCTCAAGCAAAACAATGGAACTCTACCTATGGCTGAAGTTTACTCAGTGCTACTCGCAAGATATTTCTGCCTACTTGATGCAAGCCAAACTTTCTGACGGTCCATCAGAGACCGGTTATAGAATGAGAAGCTTCGGGTCTCTCCGGCATGCAGTAGTCGGCAAAATAGCCAATAGCTTGATTGCACAAGAACAGTAGTGAACTGACAGTTGCCTTACGCCGTCCTAGAGTTCATCCAGAAAATCTTGGTTGCATCGAAGGCATTGCCTCAGAATGGCGGCGGCTTGCCTTAGTTCTTGGCGCTTGCGACCTTTGAAGGCATTGCGCGAAACGCTAGCTTTGCCTTCCTTTGTTTTGGCCCCCGTGGCCCGCGTCCAAGGTTTCCAATTCTGAATTGCCGAGTTACGGTGACACTCCGAGTTACGGTGACACTCCACTAAATAGGAATAGAAGAATACTAAATTATGCAGCCATTATTCAAATGGACCAATCAGCCCTAATTCACGCATGAGTATTGCGTGATGGTTTATGGCTTTGATCAGTTCGGCTTGTTTAGCATGGTTAGCCGATGAAGCCTCAGCCCAAAGCTGGCTCAGGTTTTTTAGGGTTGTGGTGACCTCCGAAAATTTGATTGGATCATCCAAAACGTCTGTGATCCGTCTCGGCGATACTTTGCCCACATTTTTCACCGTGTGACTGCCCGCGTTTGTATAACCTTCGGGCAGGTCGCCTTTCAAATTTGTAACGCGCTTGTTTCGAATGGCATTGATGATTTGATCGACGGCTTGTTTGGCGCCTTCCACTCGTGAAGTGTGGCAAGTGTCGGCGGCGGCGTGGGGCAATAGTAAAATGCGTGTGCCATATTTTTTTGCAAGAGGCAGATAGGGCAGGAGAGGGCCACTCATTGTGCCATCTGTTGATTTGAAAATATCAGCATCAATGGCGGAATGTTTTATCTTCCCACTTGCCATGGCTTGATCAAGCGCTGCGGCATCAACACATTCGCCGCGATCAAAGTTGAGAAGCAGCGAGCCTTGTGCCATTTTTGAGAGCACGGCGCTGCCTACTAGATTTTGATTGGCGTATGCGCCTGTTGCGGCATCGTGCGGGCCAAGGCCGGTGTGCACACTCAGTATATTGGCACCAGCTGCCGCTTCAAGTCCGCTTGTGGCAAAAGTGAATCCTTCAGATTCAATCCATTCTTTGTGTTTCGGGCGAGCGTAAATTTTGACGATGAGGCCGAAACTTCTGGCCAACAAGGCCAGTTCGCGGCCGATATTTCCGTAACCCAAAATGGCGATGGTTTTTCCTTCCAGCTTTTCGGTGGGGTAATCCGCCAAGTTTTTGCCAGTATCAAAATTGCCTTCAATGCAAAGCGCGTTCAGCTTCTCGAACGGTAAATCGGGCACGAAATGCAGCAGTGCTTTCATGGCCATTTGGGCGGTGGCCCGGCTGTTAAAACTTGGTGTGTTCATCAGCGGAGCAAAGCCTGCCACACCATTGCCGCCGCCCCAACTGGCTGAACCCATATTGCCGGTGCCAGCGCCAATGCGCACACCGCCTTGTGCAAATTTAGCTGCGGTGGGAATGAAAGTTGCCGCCGCAATCACTGCATCATATTGGCCGTTTGAGGTTATTTGCAAAATTTCATCTGCGGTTGAAAGCTGTGGCAAATAGAAGAAATGGATTTTGCCGTGTTCAAGTTCGCCCTGATCATCAGCACCGCCCACATGAAAAATGCCATCGCTTTGTTCGATGTGTTGGCGCACTTCTGATGCGTCAGGTTTGCCATCTGCGCCGAATTTTAGCCCGATGTGATCGCAGATAAGTACCTTAAAAATCTTGTTATTTTCAGCCATGATGTCTCGCAAGGGGTGTGGATTCGTAAAACGATATTGTTTTGTTCTGGCAACTGCAATTGAGTTTTTAACCTTGCCAGAACTTGCGCTCGCTTGAATCTCTCCCCATCTTAATTGAAATGTGGTAGAGTTGCCGCACTGGAGAATGCCATGCTTCGCGAAACGTCAAAAATTAAAGTTGTTGAAAAGATTGATCCGGTGTGGGACCGCATCTGCCATGAGGCCGAGGAACTGGCCCGCGCGGAACCCGGTTTAGGCGGGTTTGTTTATTCGGCGGTGCTGGCCCATGATAGTTTTGAGGATGCTTTGGCGCATCGTTTGGCCCAACGCCTTGGCAATGCAGACTTGGGGGCAGATGCTGTGGTGAAGGCTTTTCAAGATGCCCTGCAAGCCGAGCCTGAAATTGGGTTTGCTGCGCGTGCGGATATGATTGCGACATTTGACCGTGACCCAGCTTGCCACCGCTATATTGATCCGCTGCTCTATTTCAAAGGCTATCAAGCTTTGCAAACGCACCGCATGGCGCACCGGCTGTGGGAAATGGGACGCAAAGATTTTGCCTATTATCTGCAGAGCCGCTCATCGATGATTTCAACGCTGGATATTCATCCGGCAGCACAAATCGGCAAGGGCATTATGATTGACCATGGCCATGATATTGTGATTGGCGAAACTTGTGTGATTGAAGACAATGTTTCGATGATGCAGGGTGTTACCCTTGGTGGCACTGGCAAGGAAGTGGGTGATCGTCACCCTAAAATTCGCCACGGCGTTTTGATTGGTGCTGGCGCTAAAATTCTCGGCAACATTGAAATTGGCCATTGCAGCCGGGTGGCAGCTTGCTCGGTGGTGTTGCATGATGTGCCGCCCAACCGCACAGTGGCTGGCGTTCCGGCAAAGATTGTGGGTTTTGCTGGGTGTGAAGAACCAGCGCGCGCCATGGACCATCAGGTGGAAACTGCCGAGCCTGTTGCGGGGGAAAGCGAATAGGGTTAGACCCCGTTCAAATCCTAATTTGGAGTTGCTGTTTTGAATCCTGAAGAAATTGCCAAGCTGACTGCTTATTTTCGCAAAACTTTTAACAACCTGGCGCTGGTGGTGAAAGCCCGCCCGCAGAAGAAAGATTTTGCTGAAGTTTATTTGGGCGATGAATTCTTAGGTCCGGTTTACCGCGACGAAGAAGATGGCGAACTTTCGTTCAATTTCTCCATGGCCATTCTCGATATTGATCTTGAATAGTTGACATTAAGCTGGCGCAGCGCTTGCATTCCTTAAACAGTAGTAAACTGTTTGTGCCAATTTGGCACAGTGTTGGGAGTGTGTTGGCGTGGACATGCATCAAGTTTCGTATCTTTTCGCTATTGCGATTGGAATTGTGTCGTCAGGAATTATTGGCAGTCTGTGGGCTGTTCTCACCGACGAAGCCCCGCATTTTGGCATGTTGACCATTGATGATAATTTAGCACCCGTCAAAGTGCCTGTGCTTATTCTGAGCGGCCCTACTACAATGATAGTTAGTTCATTCTGGTGGATCATCGAGCGGCCACTCGTGGGCATTGCCTTGCTTCTTGTCGGATTTGCTTGGAGCTTTTTTCAGGGCGTGTTTATCCTCACGCAAATATTCGGTGTGACGTGAGAATGATATATGGCAATTTATTCACTGGATGGCATTCTGCCTGATTTAGCGGCTGAAAGTTGGGTTGCTCCT
>JAYUPT010000315.1:0-16251 GCA_043759965.1 Aestuariivirga sp.
TGCACCGATTTCCAAATCACCAAGCCAGAGAGAAAAACCGCAAGCATAAGAATGATCACGCCAATGTATGAAATTTTCTGAACTGAATTATATCTGCCAACGTCATGCGGAAGTTTGCCGCGAAGCGCCTTGCTCAGATCCCTCAAAATTGACATGGGTGTGACTGGAAAAAGCGAACGACGATAGTGGCCAGATATTATGCCGACGATAAAATAGATCAGCAGGTTGATCACAAAAACCCACATCACCGCAAAGTGAAATTGAATGCCGCCGCCCAACCAACCACCAAGAGTTAAGGCTTTCGGAAATTTCAACCAATCAAACAGAGGCGAAGCATTGTAGATCTGCCACCCACTCATAATCATCAGCACCATAGAAACAGCGTTGATCCAATGAAAAACGCGCACATAGAACGGGTGAATTTTGATCCAGTCGCCAGCTTTGCCCATCGAGAATCTCCTTTGATCATAGGATTGATCAACTTGAAACGGACGACAAGCAAACTTAGATCACTTCTTCATGTGATCAAGCCAGAGCAGCACGAACCGCAGGGGCAACTTTGCTGCCTAAAATTTCAATGGCCTTCAATTGTTCATCATGTGGCACGGTGCCAATGGCCATTTGAATCAGAATGCGCGTGTTCTTGAATGTCTCATGCAATTCCAAAATCCGCTCGGTCACCCGCGCCGCATCCCCAATGATCAGATTGCCTGTTGGCCCAGCGGCTTGCTCAAAATGCGCCATGCCTTGCGGGCCCCAGCCACGCTCACGGCCAATACGGTTCATCACTTCCAAATGCGCAGCGCTATAAATTTTCTTGGCGTGATCAGTTGAGCTGGACACAAAGCCATGCATGTTGAGGCTGAGTTGAATTTTTCTGGCATCATGGCCAGCATTCGCATGGCTCTCACGATAGAGTTGAAAAAACGGCGCGAACCGGCGCGGATCACCACCAATAATCGCCAGAGCCATCGGCAAATCTAATGTCGCTGCCCGCACCGCTGATTGCGGCGTGCCACCAACAGCAATCCAAATCGGCATTTTCGTGTTTTCAGGGCGCGGATAAATTCCGGCATCTTTGAGCGATGGCCGAAGGCCGCCATTCCAAGTGATACGGTCAGCATCGCGCAGCTTCATCAGCAGATCAAGCTTCTCAGAAAACAACGCATCATAATCATCTAAATCATAACCAAATAGCGGATAGGATTCGATGAACGAACCTCTGCCCGCCATAATCTCAGCACGGCCATTTGAAATGCCATCCACTGTGGCAAATTGTTGAAACACGCGCACTGGATCATCCGAAGAAAGAACCGTAACAGCGCTTGAAAGTTTGATACGTTTGGTGCGCGCTGCGCCAGCTGCCAGCGCCACCGCAGGCGAAGACACGGCATAATCAGCACGGTGATGTTCGCCCACGGCAAACACATCTAAACCAGCTTGATCAGCCAGCTCCATCTCTTCTACAAGATTACGCAAGCGTTGCCCAGCAAGCTCAGGGTGGCCCGGCGCCACATCCGCAAAAGTGTAAATTCCAATTTCCATACCGACGATATGGAACTTTACTTGTTACTTTTCAAGCGACCCATCAAAAAAGGCGCAACTAAAATTGTAAACGCTACCAGCAAAATGCCAAGACTGAGCGGGTGCGTGAAAAATACGCTTGCATCACCCTGACTGATAGTAAGCGCCCGCCTAAATTGTGCCTCAGCCATGGGCCCCAGAATGAGACCAATAATTGCTGGCGCCACCGGAAAATCATAACGCCGCATAAAAAATCCGATGATGCCAACAATGTAAAGCAGCACCAGATCAAAAACCGAATTGCTCAGGCTATAAACTCCAAGTGTAGAGAACACCAGAATGCCGCCGTAAAGCAAAGGCTGCGGAATGGAAAGCAGCCGAACCCAAACCCCAGCTAAAGGCAAGTTCAAAACCAGCAGCATCACATTGCCAATATAAAGGCTGGCAATGAGCCCCCACACCAGTGAACCTGATGACGTGAACAAAAGTGGCCCCGGCTGCAAATTATATTGCTCAAAAGCCGCCAGCAAAATTGCAGCCGTAGCAGATGTTGGAAGCCCAAGCGTGAGCAGCGGAACCAGCACACCTGCGACTGCTGCATTGTTTGCAGCCTCTGGCCCAGCAACACCTTCAATAGCGCCCTTGCCAAATTCTTCAGGATTCTTTGCCAACTTCTTTTCCGTAAAGTAAGAAAGAAAAGTTGGAATTTCGGTGCCACCCGCCGGCAAAGCGCCAAGCGGAAATCCAATGGCCGTGCCACGCAACCATGGTTTCCATGAACGCCGCCAATCTTCGCGCGTCATAAACAGCGAGCCTTTGATTTGCATAATTTCTCCGCTACGCAAATCGCGCCGAGATGCCATGAACAAAGCTTCGCCCACGGCAAACAATCCAACCGCAACAACCACAATATCAATGCCGCGCAGCAAGCTTGGATATCCAAAAACCAAGCGGGGTTGGCCGGTTAAAATATCAGTTCCAACAAGGCCAAGCGCCAGCCCAAACAACAGGCTGGAAACCCCTCGAAGTTTAGAGGCCCCTAAAACCGAAGTGACAGTGACAAAAGCAAACACCATCAATGCAAAATACTCAGCTGGCCCAAACAACAGCGCGAACTTTACAAATGTTGGCGCTAAAACTGTTAGTCCGATTGTGCCAATCGTGCCTGCCACAAATGAGCCAATCGCAGCTGTTGAAAGTGCGGCAGCCCCGCGCCCTCGTTTGGCCATGGCATTGCCTTCAAGCGCCGTGACAATTGACCCAGATTCCCCCGGCGTGTTCAGCAAAATAGACGTAGTGGAACTGCCATACATGGCCCCATAATAAAGCCCAGCAAACATGATGAAGGCCCCGGTCGGATCAAGAGTGCGAGTAACGGGCAGCAGCAACGCAATGGTGAGTGCTGGCCCAATGCCAGGCAAAATGCCAATCAATGTTCCCAGCGTCACACCGATGAAGGACCACATTAAATTGATTGGCGTGAGCGCCGTGGCAAAACCATCCATCAACGCACCAAAGGTTCCCATGGTTATATGATCCCCTTTAAAACGCCCGGTGGCAGTTGCAATCCCAGCAACCGCGTGAAACATAAATATGTGACGGTTACCATCACAGCCGCAATCAAAACATCACGCCAATAACGCCGGCTGCCAAAAGCATAAGAGACACATAAAAATAAAATGAAGCCAGCTGGAATAAAGCCTACGGGCTTCAGCAAATTCATGTGCAACACCAGCCCACCAGAAATGATGGCAACTGCCGCCCAATCTGTTTCACCTTCTGCAACTGGAAAATCACCCACGCGGGCGCGCCAAAGCACCAGCAAGCCAGCAATGGCAAGGCCGCACGCAACAAGAATTGGGAAAACCCGTGGGCCCACTTTTGCATAGACCGAAGGCACAACCATCTGCTGAGCATCAAATCCGATAATGCCCGCAGTTAAAACTAATCCCAAGCCGATCATAACACCGGCTTGGGAAAGTGGTTTGTGAGAAAGCAAGTGCAATCCTTACTGGACTAAGCCAACGCTTTTCAGAACTTCAGTGGTCTTGGCATTTTCAGCTTCGATCAATTTGCCAAAATCATCACCTGCAAGATAAAGATCAGTCCACTTCTTGTCGGCCAAAATCTTTTTCCATGCATCGCTTTTCACAGTTGCATCAACTGCATCAAGCAGTGCTTTCTTGGCTGCGTCATCAATGCCTGGAGGGGCAACAACAGCACGCCAGTTCGCAAGCTCCACATCAATGCCCTGTTCTTTCATCGTCGGCACATCAATACCTGCCTGACGCTCACCAGCTGAAATTGCCAAAACGCGCAATTCACCAGATGCAATTTGACCAGCCCATTCGCTATAACCGCTAATGCCAGCAACCACATGGCCGCCAAGAATGGCAGCAAGTGCTTCACCGCCACCAGAAAATGGCACATAGTTCAGCTTGGTCACATCGCCGCCAGCAGCTTTTGCAACAAGGCCAGCCAATATGTGATCGGTGCCGCCAGCCGAACCACCACCAAATGGAACCGAGCCTATATCGGCTTTAAGCTTAGCCGCAAGATCTGCCAGAGTTTTAAGTTCTGATGCAGCCGGAACCACAACCACTTCATATTCCCCAGTCAACCGTGCGATGGGTGTTACCATACTGAGGTTGACCGCAGACTTGTTGGTGAGAATGGCACCCAGCATCACCAGGCCGTTGACCATCAACACGTCGCCCTTGCCTTTTTCTTGATCAACCAATTGGGCAAGTCCAACAGTGCCACCAGCACCCGGCACATTTTCAACAGTAACACCCGTGGCACCAGCAGCAGTCATCACTTCTGCGAGCGAACGGGCCAAACCATCCCAACCACCACCGGGCTTTGCCGGAGCAATAATGCGCAAATTGTCCACAGCATAAGCCGTGCCCATTGAGCCAAAAGCAAATGCAGTGGCCAGTGCTAACGAAAATAAATTACGACGTATCATGTTCATTCTCCCCGATGTTTTGGCGCAGCCAACTTCGTGGCTGTTCGACCATACAAAAGAAAGGCTAGCGCATTGCAAAAGCCAGATCAATGCAAAGTGTGAAAATACAAAACTTAAAGTTGATTTATTCAGCCTTTGGTACGAACCGTGGTGCGGCATTTATCAGAACAGTATTTCACACTGTCCCATACTTTTTCCCACTTCTTGCGCCATGCGAAAGGCTTGCCGCAAGTGGCACAAGTTTTGGTTGGGAGATTAGATTTAGAAACGCCACGCATATCAGCCTTTGGTGCGAAGCGCAGACCGCCCGCCATCCACACCAATAACCTGCCCGGTAATCCAACCCGCATCAGGTGAAAGCAAAAGCGCCGCGATAGCAGCAAAATCATCGGGCACCCCTAAGCGCTGCGCCGCGTGCATCATAGCAATCGTATTAGCCATAGCTTCATTTGAGGTGATCCCCGCCGCCAGAGGCGTGCGGGTGAGCGAGGGTGCGAGACAATTCACCCGAATTTTAGGTGAAAGCTCTGCCGCCAACGCCCGTGTCAATCCCTCAACAGCACCCTTCGCCATTGACACAGAAGCATGAGCCGCAAAGCCTTGGGCAACGGCCACGGTGGAAAACAAAAGGATCGAAGTCGTCGGCTGTTGCGAAGCCTTGAGCAGCGGCAACGCCGCCCGCACTGCGCGAAAAGCCCCCAGCGCGTTGATCTCAAAATCGCGCAAGGCATCAGCATCGGTAAGGCGGTGCACTGGCTTCAGATTGATCGTCCCCGCCGCATAACAAAGCCCATCAACCGAAGGCCCCGCTGCAAGAATGGCTGCCTCAAGCGAAGAACGATCCTGAACATCTGCCACAGCAAACGTGGCATTGAGTTCAGCGGCAAGCGCAGCAAGCCGCCCCTCGTCCCTTGCGATGAGATGAATTGAATGTCCAGCCGAATGCAGCCGCCGAGCAATCGCCGCCCCAATCCCACCCGTCCCGCCTATGATGATGTGTTTTGTCATGGTAACGAATACGCGTTAACTCGCATTTTGGTTCTTCCTCCATAGTTCCCCGACTTTCGTCGGGATTACTAATGGTATAAGTTTTTCAAATGGAAAAAGAATTCAGCCCAGCGGTTTACATTCTGTGTAGCAAACGCAACGGCACACTTTACATCGGCGTGACCAGCAACCTCTGCAACCGCATTTCCGAACATAAACACGGAGTGATCGCGGGCTTCACGCAAAAATATAATGTGAAAATTTTGGTGTGGTTTCAAAACTTCGACAACATGGAAGAAGCTATCAAAAAAGAAAAGCAAATGAAAGAATGGAAGCGCGCTTGGAAAATCGAACTCATCGAAAGCTCAAATCCAGACTGGCATGATCTATTCGAGGAAACCTGTGAAAGCGCAGAGGAATTTCTAAAGCCACCATCCTAACGCGATCATCCCAACTCTATCCCAGTCATCCCGACGAATGTCGGGACCCAGAACAAGCGGCACACAGCCAATTCCTGAATACCATCCGCGCAGTCCTAGGTCCCGACTTTCGTCGGGATGACTGATTTTTTTAATATCCAGCACTGTCCTCAGTAGTTCCACCCTTCTCCTATGGAGACTAGGCTTTTGAAACTCAAACGGGACGAATGAGTTTTCCAGATTCAATTCAGGACTTTCGACCTAATTAAGATCCCTCCAGTGTTTTGCTGAGATATGCCGGGATATAGTCACAACCATTAATCCACTCAGAAGTGACTATTCCGCCAAACATTCCTTCGCTCGGCAAACCAGTCAATTCAGTTGTCCTGCTTTCAACAATCCTTAAATCCTCAATAGCTGGATGCAGATACGGATTTGCATCATAAAGTCGATTCCAAATAAGCCGCACGTCATCGCGCCGATCTGGAACAATACCCGCTCCAACTGTGCACATAAATAACTCAATCGCTCGGTTAGTCATTTTGACATGATTTACAGAAAATGAGGGCATATCAATGCTATGTCTACGAAGCGCCTTTATAGTAATTTCTAACTGGCGATTACTTTGATTTCTAACATCCTCTAAAGCGTTATAAAATTTTAGTAAATCCGCGCGTGGATAACTTGGTGCAGCATCAAATAGATCAATTGGAAAACCAATTTCATTTACAAACATCTTTCGAAATAGAGCGCTCATCGCCAATATGGTTGCACGTCGCACTGGATCAGCGGCATCAACCTCCCATTTCACTTCCTTTACACACATGTAGACGCGTGAATTTTCACTTCTTTTTATCAGCCAGTTCAGCATTTGCGTCATCTCCAAAAAACTTTGCGGTGCAACGAAGTCGGAACTACCGGCTAAACCCTCACCTCAAATCCGGCGGCATCGCTTCCTTCACCAGCGCCACCAACGTATCAGCCAAGCTCGCAACTTTCTGGTCTTGTGAACCCAATCTCCGCACTGAAACCGTCTTCTCTTCCATCTCGCGTTTGCCCACGGCTAAGATCACTGGCACTTTGGCCAATGAATGTTCGCGCACTTTGTAGTTGATCTTTTCATTGCGCAGATCGGCCTCGCAACGCAAACCTAATGCGCGCAGTTGCGTGCGAACCTCAACCGCATACTCATCTGCCTCGCTCGTAATGGGTGCCACCATTACTTGCACAGGTGCCATCCACAATGGGAAATGGCCTGCGAAGTTCTCAATCAAAATACCTAGGAATCTTTCCATCGAACCGCAAATGGCGCGGTGGATCATTACGGGCACATGCTTCTCGCCATCGGCACCAATGTAAAATGCGCCAAAGCGTTCCGGCAAATTGAAATCCACCTGCGTGGTGCCGCATTGCCAATCACGGCCGATAGCATCACGCAAAACATATTCAAACTTGGGGCCATAAAAAGCGCCCTCGCCGGGATTGATTGCGGTTTTGATTTTGCCGTCTGAAGCTTCAGCAATCTGCACCAGAACCTTTTGCATAATATCTTCGGCACGATCCCAATCCCCATCAGTGCCCACGCGCTTTTCTGGTCGCGTCGAAAGCTTCACCACAATCTGCTCGAAGCCGAAATCTTTATAAGTGGACAAAATCAGATCATTGATCTTCAAACACTCATCGGCCATTTGTTCCGGCGTGCAGAAAATATGCGCGTCATCTTGTGTGAAGCCGCGCACCCGCATTAAGCCATGCAAAGCACCTGATGGCTCATAGCGATGCACCGCGCCAAATTCTGCAAGCCGCATCGGCAGCTCACGATAGCTGCGCAAGCCATGCTTGAACAATTGCACATGGCCCGGGCAGTTCATGGGTTTAAGCGCGAACACTTGTTCGTCTTCGGTGTGTTCGCCAGCCGAAGTGGCAGCAAACATGCCCTCACGATACCATTCCCAATGGCCCGATGTTTCCCATAAACTTTTATCCAGCAACTGCGGCGCATTCACTTCTTGATAATCAAGCTTGTTCAAGCGGCGGCGCATATAGGCAATCAATTGCTGGAACATTGTCCAGCCCTTGGCATGCCAGAACACCACGCCAGGGCCTTCTTCTTGGAAATGGAATAGGTCCATCTCGCGGCCCAGTTTGCGGTGATCGCGCTTTTCAGCTTCATCCAAAGCTGTCACATAATTTTGCAAATCTTTATCATTGGCCCATGCCGTGCCGTAAATGCGCGTGAGCATTGGCTTGGTGGAATCGCCGCGCCAATAGGCCCCCGCCACTTTCATCAATTTGAACGCGGTGCCGATCTTGCCCGTAGAATTCATATGCGGCCCGCGGCACATATCCACCCAGCCACCTTGATCATAAAATTTAATATCTTCATTGCCGGGAATTGAATCCACCAGCTCAACTTTAAAAGCCTCGCCCCGCGTTTCAAAAAACGCTTTCGCTTCTTCGCGTGTCTTCACCGATTTTGTAAACGGTCTGTCGCGCTGGATAATCTCGCGCATCTTTTTTTCAATCGGTGCAAAGTCGGCTTGTGAGAATGGCTCGTTGCGAAAGAAATCATAATAGAACCCGTTTTCAATAACCGGCCCAATCGTCACCTGCGTGCCGGGATGCAGTTCCTGCACAGCCTCAGCCAGCACATGCGCTGCATCATGGCGAATGAGTTCCAGCGCGCGCTCATCATCACGCGTCACGATTTGCAAAGTTGCATCGGCCAAAATCGGATCAGCAAGATCAACCAACACACCATTCAAGATGGCGGCGACGGCCTTTTTCTCGAGTGATTTTGCGATTGATGCGGCCACTTGGCCTGCACTCTGCCCTGCTTCAACTTCGCGCTTTGCGCCATCAGGGAATGTCAAAGTAATCATATTCTGCTCCTCCTGCTCACTCCCGCAAACAAGTGCAGGTAAGCCAAATCATTGATTGAACGCTTCAAATGCCGCGCATTTAAACCAAGGTCAAGGCACGTTGTTCCACGTTAAGATTTTATCAATTTTTCAATAACCCAACATTAACCTTAACGCTTCATAACCAGCCCATCTTCAGTGATAACAGTAAGTGGGTAAATCGTAATGAAAAAGCATCTCTTCCTTCTCGCCTTCGCCGCAGCATCTCTTATGCCAGCCGCAACAGTTTTGGCCGCCGATCTTGATCCGCCGCCACCTCCCGTAGAACAGCTCCGCCCTGCCAGCTATGATTGGACCGGCATGTATGTTGGTGCTTGGGCAGGCGTTGTGTGTATTGATGGCACCTTGACCGACAACGGCGGCCCGACGGATTATTTGAACGCTGGTTGCGGTTATAAGGGCGGCGTGCTTGGTGGTTATAACTACCAAATAGATGACATTGTTTTAGGCGTTGAAGGCGATTGGGGCCGCAGCGGCTCAATCGTTGAAAACATCGACCCAACAGCAGATTTCTCTTGGAAGCTTGACAATATCGCAACATTGCGTGCTCGTGTTGGTTTGGCCTTTGATGACACAATGATATTCGTAACGGGCGGTGGCGCTTGGGCCACTGGCAATTTGGATGGCATCATTTCCAGCACACCAAACCAAATTACAGCCAACCACTTTGGCTGGACTGTTGGTGGCGGCGTTGAACATGCCGTAACCGATAACCTGCGTGTGAAGATGGACTACCTCTACACCAAATTGAGCACCGCCAACTACTATGACAACACAACTTGCGGCCCTGTCTGCGATGTTGATATTGAATGGGGCGACGAACATGAAGTGCGCGTTGGCGCAATCTTCGCGTTCTAAGGTTTAATCGAATTAAAGTTTTACAGCCGCAGAATTCGTTCTGCGGCTTATTTATTTGTGATCATGCAAATGTTCCGGCACCGGGTCAAACCCACTGCCGCCCCACGGGTGACAGCGCGAAATGCGCCGCAGCGCCAGTTTTCCACCGCGCCATGTGCCATGTTTCTCAATAGCAATTGTCGCATATTCTGAACAAGTCGGCAAAAATCGGCACCCTCGCCCCATGAATGACGATAGTGTAAGTTGATAAATCCGAATTAAAATCAGCAGCACAGTTTTCATAAGGTTAACATAGTGGCTTCTTCACGCAAACCCAACATTCTCTTTGTGATGGCCGACCAAATGGCGGCCCAATTTTTAGCGCCTTATGGTTATAAGCTGGTGCAAACCCCAAACCTCAGCCGTTTGGCGAAGGAAGGTGTGGTGTTTGAGAATTGTTATTCCACCAGCCCGCTGTGCGCGCCAGCGCGCGCCACAATTATGAATGGCCTGCTGCCATCGCGCACAGGGATCTATGATAATGCCGCCGAATTCCCATCCGCCATTCCTACTTGGGCGCATTATTTGCGTTTAGCTGGCTATCAAACTTGTTTATCTGGGAAAATGCACTTTGTTGGCCCCGATCAATTGCACGGTCTCGAAGAACGCCTCACCACCGATATTTACCCCGCCGATTTCGGCTGGACTCCGGATTGGCGTTTGAAGCAGGAGCGCATTGATTGGTGGTATCATAACATGACTTCGGTGCTGCAACCTGGCATCGCTGAAATTTCCAACCAGTTAGAATTTGATGATGATGTGTGCTTCCAAGCCAAGCGCAAGCTGTATGACTACGCGCGTTTTTCACCCGAAAAGCCCTTCGCTTTAATGGCCAGCTTCACCCACCCGCATGACCCCTATGCGGCACGCAAAAAATTCTGGGATTTGTATAAGGACGAAGACATTGATTTACCCGCCGTGCCCAAGATGGAGCGCGCACAATTAGATGCCCACAGCCAGCGCCTTTATGATGTGTCGGCGATGGATGATTATACAGTCACCCATGCGGATATTCGAGCTGCGCGGCACGGCTATTTTGCCAATATTTCTTACATCGATGATTTGCTTGGCCAACTCATCAGCACATTGGAAGCCACCGGCCAACTTGAGTACACCACGATCATTTTCACCTCCGACCATGGAGATTTTCTCGGTGAGCGTGGCCTCTGGTATAAAATGTCTTATTTGGAACCAGCAGCGCACATTCCACTGATCATCTGGAATCCCAAATCATATAAACCACGCCGCGTGAAAGAGCCTGTGTCTCTGGCCGATATTATGCCAACGCTGGCTGCCATTGGCGGCACCACAGCATTGGCCCGCCCCGTTGATGGCCGCTCGCTTCTGCCATTGCTTGAAGGGGCTGCAGATAATCCTGATGCAACGGTCTGGGGCGAATATCTGGCCGAAGGAGCCATAGCACCACTTTACATGTTGCGCCGTGGCCCGTGGAAATTCATCCACTCCCCCGTTGATCCTGACCAGCTTTTCAATTTGCTCGATGATCCCAATGAACTGCACAATCTATCATCGCATCCCCTCGCCAAAAAATTCCGCGCCGAAGTGGTTGCGAAATTCGACATCCCCAAAATTCACCAAGATGTGTTGCAAAGCCAGCAAGCGCGGCTGATGATGTTTGAAGCTATGAAACAAGGCGGCCACTTCCCATGGGATTTCCAACCCCTGCGTGATGCCTCCGAGCAATATACCAGAAATCATATGAGCGTGACTGAGCGCGATTTGAAATCAAGATTTCCGCAAGCACCAGATATTGAGGGCAAGCGGAGGTAACTCTACTTCTCCTTCCCCGCAGCGTGGGGAAGGTGGATCGTGCCTCTTTCTTCGCACGAGACGGATGGGGAGTTCGGTGCTAAACTTCTCTCTTCCTCGCTACCCCATCCGGCCCAAGTGGGCCACCTTCCCCCTTACGGGGGAAGGAGAAGAAAAAAGTTAAGCGTCAACCGCCCAACAAATTCCTATTCACAATCGCCCAATAAATCGCAGCAAACACTACTGCCGAAATAACTGTCGTAATCACAATCTTGCGCAACATGCCATGCACAACAGGAGCGCCCGTTTCATTGCCCTGCTGCACAGCCTCGCCAGCTTCGTTCGCATTGCGCACACCAAATGGCAGCACAGCAAACAACACGGTCCACCAAATCACAAAATAAATCGCAATACCGCTAACAATGTTCATGCCTGTTCCAACTCAATTAAAGTGCCGTTAAAATCTTTGGGGTGCAGAAATAGAACTGGCTTGCCATGCGCCCCAGTTTTTGGTTCCCCATCACCGAGAATACGAGCACCCGATGCAACCAGATGATCGCGTGACTTTATTATATTTTCAACTTCATAACAAATGTGATGAATGCCACCGCTCGGATTCTTCGTCAAAAAAGCAGCTATCGGCGAAGCTTCTCCCAAAGGTTCGAGAAATTCTATTTTGGTGTTGGGCAGTTCTACAAAAGCAACTGTCACTCCATGCTCAGGCAGGCGTTGTGCTGCTGTTACAATAGCACCCAAACTCTTGCGATAAAGTGAAACCGCCGCCGCCAAATCTGGCACCGCAATTGCCACATGATTAAGCCTGCCCAACATTATGCCGCTGCCCTTTCAATCAATCCATCTAACAACCATTGCCGCGCTGGCGGCATGGCAATAGCGCGCGGGCCAAACACATGGCGCTCTAAAAAATAGCCTGTAAGTTTAAGCCCAGCCAACACATCCCCAACCTGCATCTCATTCTCACCACGCAAAAATGCTGGCAGTGAAAACAAGCGATCGAGATAGGGTTGTGCTGCATCCCTGCTCACCGCACGCCCCGTTTTCGGTGATACAAATTCAAGATCATGCAACTGGCCGGTCGAAGCGCATTTGCTAAGGTCCAAACCAAAGCCAAGCTCATCCAACAATCCCATTTCCCAGCGCACCAACAAAGCGGGCCACACGGCATCTTCCTCAATCGAAGACAACACCACATGGGCTGCGTGATAAAGCCGTGGGTGTGGTTCACGCTCTGGCAACATTTGCGCCAGCGCCATCAACGTGGAAAGCCCCGCCAAACGAAATGGATAGGATAAAATAAACCCAGCTTTAAGCGCCAAGGGTTCCAGCATGAACATGCCCATGTGTTCTTCAAGCCGTGCCCGCCATGTGACCATCACCAGATTGCCGGGCTGCAGCACAGGCCGCATGTGGCGTGAGCGCCCACCGCGCACCATGCCTAAACAGCGGCCATGTTCGGCCGTGAGAATTTCAGCAATGGCAGAGGTTTCGCCGTGGGAGCGAACGCCAATCACAACCCCTTCATCGCGCCATTCCACGAATAGATTACCTCTTTGAAAGCCCCATCATGCGCAAGCGCTCAGGGTCAACGGCCCAATTTTCGCGCACCTTCACAAATAAAAACAAGTGTACACGCCGATCAAATGATTCTTCCATCTCTTTGCGCGCAAGCTGGCCAAGCACTTTCACCTGCGCTCCACCCTTGCCCAGCACAATAGCCTTCTGGCTGTCGCGCTCCACAAATATCACTTGGGTGATTTTCACTGAGCCATCTTTGCGCTCTTCCCAAGCTTCGGTTTCCACGGTGGAGGAATAGGGCAGCTCATCATGCAGCCGCTCATAAATTTTCTCACGCGTAATTTCCGAAGCAATGAAGCGCAAATGCACATCAGCGGTTTGATCTTCAGGGTATAACCATGGGCCAAGCGGCATCTTCTCAGCAAGCTTTGCCCCAAGCTTGGCGATGCCGGAACCACTTAAAGCACTCACCATATATGTCTCAGTAAACTCATAGGCCGCTGCCATTTGTTCAGCCAACGGCAAAAGCTTAGCCGGCTCCAGCAAATCAACCTTATTCAAAACCAAAATCACTTTGGATTTATGCGCCTTGAAACCATCAATAATTTTTTGCACTTCATCTTCAAGCCCGCGTCTCGCATCCACCAGCAGCACTACAGCATCAGCCTCGCCAGCCCCGGTCCAAGCACTTTCCACCATAGCTTCATCAAGTTTGCGGCGTGGCTTAAAAATGCCGGGGGTATCTACCAAAACCACTTGGGATTGTTCGTGCATATATATCGCTCTGATGCGTGCCCGCGTGGTTTGCACCTTGTGGCTTACAATCGAAACTTTAGAACCCACAAGCTTGTTCACCAAAGTGGATTTGCCCGCATTGGGAGCGCCAATAATGGCCACAAAGCCACAGCGCGTCTGAGGAGCTTCACTCATTTAACGCAAAGCCTCCCGCGCAATAAAAGCACTGGCGGCTGCCATCTCGGCTGCTTGTTTAGAGGCACCTGTGCCCACAGAATTTTCATAGATACCAACTTTCAAAGAGATCGTAAAAATCGGGGCATGTTCCAATCCGGTTCGATCTGTCATTTCATATTGCGGCAAAGGCAGCGCCCGCGCCAGTGCCCATTCTTGCACAAAGGTTTTGGCATCTTTCAAATCCGCCGGAGCTTTAGCTAACATTTCACTCCAGCACGATAAGATAAACACCTTTGCTGCTTCCAGCCCACCATCTAAATAAATCGCACCAATAATGGCTTCCACAACATCACCAACCACTGATGAAATGCGCTGCACACCTTTTTTCTTTTCGGTGGCGCCAACAATAATAAAGTCATCAAGGCCCAGCTTCTGCCCAATCAAAGCGCAAGTTTCGCCACGCACCAACAAACTAAGACGAGCTGCCAATTGCCCTTCTTGCTCGGTTGCAAAACGCGCGAATAAATCCTCAGCAATCACCAAGCTTAAAACCCGGTCGCCCAAAAATTCCAAGCGTTGATAATCAGCTCGTTTGCTCTGGCGGCTGCCATGCGTCAGCGCGTGCTCACACAACACTGGGTCTTTGAATTGGTAGCCAAGAATATCTTCAAGCTTGCGCTGCAATATAACCTAAATCCAGTTAAAGAAACGCGACCAGCGAATCTGGAATGGCCACTTCCATGGCTCTTTTAGGGATGAACCCGGCGCAAACGAGAAGAAAATAACATCAGCACGGCCAACGAAATTCTCAAGTGGCACAAAACCAACTCTATCGAGATAGCGCGAATCTTGGCTATTATCGCGGTTATCACCCATCATAAAATAATGATCAGCCGGAACCACATATTCTTCTGTATTGTCGGCTGAAATATCTCCAAAATCCAGCACACGATAAGTGACACCGTTCGGTAGAGTTTCTTGAAATTGCGAAACCACAGGGCCCTGCCCGCTTTCGTGGGTGGCATCAATGTAATCCTCAACCCGAACCTTGGCCACGGCCTCACCATTGATGAACAATTGGCCTTGCCTCATCTGCACACGATCACCCGGCAACCCAATCACACGCTTTATGTAATCAATCGACAAATCTTGTGGATATTTAAACACCGCCACATCGCCGCGTTTTGGAGTGTCGGCCAGAATTTTACGACCCGGAAAATCTACAAAAGAACAGCAGCTTAACCATGGTGGGCCTGAAAAACCACCAAAGGAAAAGTTAAACGAATACTTTCCATAACCATAAGAAAGCTTTGAAACAAAAAGATAATCACCAATCTTCAATGTGGGATACATCGATGATGACGGAATGTTAAAAGGCTGAAACAAGAATGTGCGCACAACAAACGCAATGAGCAACGCTTGGATGATAACCTTGGCGGTTTCCCAAATGCCTTCTTCGGGCTTGCCACCCGACGCGCGTGCGGCAGCCATGCTATTATCTTTTTTGTTCATTTAAATTCCCAGCTACTAAAGCAGCTTTTCAAATTGTTGTGGGTTCATATACTGTTTACCTTATGTGCGATGCAATCATGCCAAGTTCAAGGCAGGTCACTGTTGCCCGCAAGCCACACATTCACATTCAGATTCGTAAATTCAAAACTTTGCCAACCTGAATGTGTCTTTGCTAATTCGCTTCAATAATCACCACAGCTTGTGCATATGGGTGATCGTCCGTTATTGTAAGGTGAACTTTAGCGCTCATGCCAGCAGGGATAAGCCGTTCTAATTGCGCTTTTGCTCCGCCCGTCAGCACCATGGTGGGGCGGCCAGACATTTCATTCACCACGCCCATGTCTTTCCAAAACACCCCGCTCCGAAAGCCAGTGCCCAAGGCTTTGGAGCAAGCCTCCTTGGCGGCAAAGCGCTTGGCATAGGAGGCAGCGCGCATCGCACGCTTATCAGATTTCTTCGTTTCTATTTCTGTAAAAATCCGGTCGGTAAAGCGCGCACCATAACGCTCAAGCGTTTGTTCAATGCGCCTAATATCAACAATGTCATTGCCGATACCAATGATCATACCTTCATGCCCCGGCTGCCTGGCTTAGTTGCAGGAATGGCAGCAAGTTCTGGCGGCAAAGCATCTGCGGCGTAAGCTGGAATTTCTAAAGCCGTTAAAGCATGAAGCGGAACCCCCACATCAGCCTTGCCGCCAGAGCGATCAATCAAGCAGGCTGCAGCAACACAAATACCGCCCTCTTCCACAATGCCCGCAATGCATTCGCGCGATGAAAGGCCAGTGGTCACAATATCTTCCACC